>JBAQYT010000077.1:0-4133 GCA_049787175.1 Candidatus Acidiferrales bacterium
AGCTCGCTCACTCGCCATACATGTTTTTCGGGAATTAAGTTCAGCGAAAACTGCGTCATCGTTCACCCGAAACAAAATTCGCGCTGTTCCTCTAGCGCCGCATCGCCCCAACAATCCAAAAAATCAGCGTCAGCGCAACACTCAGCAGGATGCACGTCACAATCGGAAAGTAAAAACTCGCATGCCGCCCATGATACGACACGTCTCCCGGCAATCGCCCCAGCCGGAACGGCAGCTTCGCCCCAGCCAGCAGAAAAACCCCCACTGGGGCAATCACCAGCCCAAAAATCAATAAGCCCTTGCCGAGTTCGCGAACGGGTTCCACTAGACGCTCTCGCGCCTATTCTACCTGACAACGCTCGACCGCGATCTATACGTGAGGAAAATCTGTCTGGCAACTATTACCGAAGGTAAACGAATCGACTGCAATTCCCGGTTCCGTAGGGATCAAATCCAGCATGTGGCTGCCGAACTGCGGATTCGCCGTGAGGTAATACATCCGCGAAGCGTCCACATCGATGTACGAATGCCCATTCTCATCGATCTTCACGTCCGCGCCTTTGTTCTCTTTGGTCAGGTCTTTCCCGTCCTGCAAAATGTACAGCCGTTCCGGCTTTCCCGCCGCCACGTTCAGCACGGCATACACCTGCGTGGCGTGATATCGCATCCGCAGGCGCGATGCCTCGCTCCCCAACTGCTGCGTCTTCCCTTGAAAAATCATTCCATTCGGATCCGTTTCCCATTTGCCGGAAATCGCCGCGTGGCCGTCATCCACATTCTCGGGTAGTTTATAACTCGCTACACTTCCCGGATGATATGGGTCCCGATTCTCCAGAATCCCCCGCCCGTCCCACGGCCCAACGTACATTTCGTCCGTGGGCTCTCCGCCGCAGTCCGGCGCGCCCATATTCTCCGGCCCTGGCAACGTGTAATCCGCCGGGAACGTCAGCCCCGGATTCGCTTCCACAAGCAGTTGGCGGATCAATATTTCGAAGTTGTGATCGTCGCCTTCCCCATCGACGTGATAGCGCACGTTCCCATTCCCGTCGATCAGGAAGCGGCTCGGCCACGCCTGGTTGGAATAATCCTTCCAAATTTTGAACCAATCATCGACCACGATTGGATACGGCAACTCGTACCGTTTCACCGCCGCGCGCACATTCTCGACGTCATAGGCGATTTGAAATTCCGGGTCGTGCACGCCAATGATCTCCAGGCCATACTTGTGATAACGCGCGTACCATTCTTTGTTTTGCGGAAACGTGCGGATGCAGTTGATGCACGTGTACTCCCAAAAATCCAGCATCACCACTTTTCCGTGCAACTGCGCGAGCGTCAGCGGCGGCGAATTGATCCACGTCGTTCCGGAAACCTTGAATCCGGGGCTGGGGAAATCGGGCGCCTTCTGATGCAAAGCCGCGATGCGCCCATCGACGGTTTGGCCCGCCGTCTGCCCCCGCGCCGCCAGTGCGCACACCATCATTCCACCCACAAAAAAAGTCGCCGCCAGAGCTATAGGCTGCGCTTTCCGCCGTGAAAACAAAGCTCGCGACCTAGCCGAAGCTTTCTCCATAAGCCCTCAGATGCACGCGCCTATCGCTGCGCGCGCCACGTTATTTGGCTGCAGCCCTTTGCTTCGCCAATTCATCATGGAATTCTTGTTCCGTTTCCGCCACATACTTCTTTCGGGATCAATGAAAGGATTGCCCTCCTCCTAATTTGCACCGCTTCATGGGCAAACCGTTTTCCCCTGCCGCTTTTCTTCCCTGCTTTAAATCAGATCCATCCCCGAAAAGAAATATCCAATCTCAAATCTCGCCGTCTCCGTCGCATCCGACCCATGCGTGCAATTATTCTGAATGCTCGTCCCGAAAATTTTCCGGATTGTCCCCGGCGCCGCTTTCGCTGGGTCCGTTGCGCCCATCGCCTCGCGCCATCGCGCAATGGCGTTCTCGCATTCCAGCGCCATCACCACCACTTTTCCCGAGCTCATAAACTCCGTCAAATCCTTGAAAAACGGCCGCTCGCGATGCACCGCGTAGAATCCTTCCGCTTCACTCTTCGTCAGCCGCAGCGACTTGATCGCCACAATCTTGAATTTGGCCTCATGAATATGCTTCAGAATGTCGCCTGCCATCCCACGCCCTACCGCATCCGGCTTGATAATTGCCAACGTTCTTTCGATCGCCAAAGCTCCTCCTGTTTTCGTTCCCGTTTTTCGAGTTTCGCTTTTGCTTCCTTGCCGCGCTTTTACTTTGCTACTGCTCTGCCCAGCACTTTCGCCATTGTCGCTCCAATCTCCGCCGGACTCTGTACGGTGTGAATCCCCGCCGCCTGCATCGCCGCGTACTTCGTCTTTGCAGTTCCCTGCCCGCCGCTGATGATCGCTCCCGCGTGCCCCATGCGCCGCCCGGGAGGCGCGGTTTGCCCCGCGATGAATCCTACCACCGGCTTCTTCACATGCGTCTTGATGTACTCCGCCGCCACTTCCTCGGCGTTTCCGCCAATTTCGCCAATCATTACAATCGCCTGCGTCTCCGCATCTTCATTGAACATTTTGATCGCATCCAAGAAGCTTGTCCCGATAATCGGGTCGCCGCCAATCCCGATGCAAGTCGACTGCCCGATCCCCAATCGCGTCAACTGGTCCACCGCTTCATATGTCAGCGTTCCGCTGCGGCTCACCAGCCCCACATTTCCCTGCTTATGAATATGTCCCGGCATGATTCCGATCTTGCATTTTCCCGGCGAAATCAGCCCGGGACAATTCGGCCCAATCAGCCGCGTCTTCGACGCTCTCAGCACCGCCGCCACTCGCACCATGTCCAGCGTCGGAATGCCTTCCGTGATGCACGCCACCAGCGGCAGCTTCGCGTCAATCGCTTCCAGCACCGCATCCGCCGCAAACGGCGGCGGCACAAATATCGCCGAGGCGTTCGCGCCCGCCTGCTTCACCGCTTCCGCCACTGTGTTGAACACCGGCACGTTCAGATGTTTCGTCCCGCCTTTCCCCGGCGTCACTCCCGCCACGACTTTCGTCCCGTACGCAATCATCTGTTCCGCGTGGAATCCGCCCTCGCGCCCGGTCAGCCCTTGCACCACGACGCGCGTCTGTTCATTCACCAGCACGCTCATCGTGCGCCTCCCGCCAGCGCCACTACCTTTTCCGCGCCATCTTTCATTCCCGCCGCCACTGTGAAGTTCAGTCCTGAGCTTTGCAAAATTTCCTTCCCTTTCTCGACGTTCGTGCCTTCCATCCGCACCACCACCGGCACTTTAATTTTCAGTTCATGCGCAGCATTCACCACGCCCGTCGCCAGCACATCGCAACGCAAAATCCCTCCGAAAATATTGATAAACACCGCCTGCACGTTCGGATCGCCCAGTAGAATCTTAAACGCATTCTTCACCTGCTCCGCCGACGCGCCTCCGCCCACATCCAAAAAGTTCGCCGGACTCCCGCCCGCCAACTTAATGATGTCCATCGTAGCCATCGCCAGCCCCGCGCCATTCACCATACACGCCACGTTGCCGTCGAGCTGGATGTAATTCAATTTGTACTTCGAAGCTTCCACTTCGAGCGGCGTCTCCTCATCCAAGTCGCGCATCTCTGCGATTTCCGGATGCCGCCCCAGCGCGTTGTCGTCAAAATTCATCTTCGCGTCCAACGCCACCAGCCGCCCGTCTCCCGTCACCACCAGCGGATTGATTTCCAGCAGCGACGCGTCCGTCGCCAGAAACGCCCGGTACAGCGACTGAAAAAACGGCTCCGCCACTTTCACCATCTCCGCCGGCAATCCCAATCCAAAAACGATCTCCCGCACTTGGTAGCTCTGCAGACCTGTCGCCGGATGAACCACTTCCTGCAAAATCGCTTCCGGATGCTCCTTCGCCACTTCCTCAATTTCCATTCCTCCAGACGCGCTCGCCAAAAACACCGGCGCTTCCGCCGCACGGTCCACAAGGATACTCAAATACAGCTCGCGCTTGATGTCGAGTCCCTGCTCGATCAGCAACCGCCGCACAATTCTGCCCTCAGGCCCCGTCTGCGGCGTCACCAGCTTCATTCCCAGAATCTGCCCTGCCAGCTCCACCGCCTGCTCCACCGAACGCGCCAGCTTCACTCCTCCGCC
>JBAQYT010000081.1:0-31948 GCA_049787175.1 Candidatus Acidiferrales bacterium
GGAACGCGCGGAGGTCCTAAATGCTGCCGGCATTCTAATCCAACTCCCCATCCAAGTCACTTTTTCATACGCCCTGTCTGCGGTTGATGCGGTATGCAGAGCATTGTCATTCCGAGCGACGATGCGACGAGCATCCGGCGAGGAATCTGCCGGTGCCTTTCCATTTCATGAAGGTTCCCGCACTGCAGTTTGCAACTCCGCCCTCACCGGCGTATCTTTTTTGCGGAGGCTATTCGCAATGATTCGCATCCGCGTCCGGTTCTTGCAAATCTTCTGTCTGGCGGTTTTTGTCTGCGTCTGCGGCGCCGTTCTCGGCGCCAATCCTCACAATCAAGCTTCTCAGAATCAAGCCACTCAAAATCAAAGTACTCCCGCCGTCCCAAAGATCGACGGCGGCGTGGGCGCCTGCACCGCCAACTTCACCGTCCGCGACGGCACAAACAAGCCCATCTACAATGCTGAAATCTCCGTCCAGCTGCGCTACGGTTTCATGAATATGCGCAAAACTGATTTGCAGGTCAGCACTGACAGCAACGGCAAGGCCAATTTCACCGGCTTGCCCAATTTCCCCAAAAAGCCACTCGACTTCCACATCAAGAGCGGCACCGTCTCCAAAACCGTCACCGACGACCCGTCGAACGCCTGCGCCGCAACCTTCGATGTCGTCCTCACCGTCCACTAGAGACAAATGAGTTCTAGATAATTTCAAGCATGCGGTCGATAGCCAATCTGGCGCGGCGGGCAATTTCCTGAGGTACGCGGATCTGCGGCTCAAGAATTTCCAACGAGCGCAGCACGCGGTCAAGCGTAATGGTTTTCATAAACTCGCACACGGCGTCAGGATTGACGGGGCGGAATAACTTATCCGGCGACATCTTGCGCAAGCGGTGCAGCATTCCCACTTCCGTGCCGACGGCGAATTCCTCGGCTGCCGAATTGCCAATGTGGCGCATCATGCCCTCGGTGGAAAGGAAAAAGGTCCGTTCACTCGGAAGCGTTCCATCCGCCACGCGGGCCATGCACGAACTGACGCACCCGCATTCCGGGTGAATCAGCAACTCGATATCGGGATATTCGTCCATCATCCGAAGTACTTGCTCCGGCCGAATCGTACGATGCACATGGCAATATCCCGGATAGGGAATGATATTCGGTCTTCCCGTTTGGTGGGCCACGGCTGCGGCAAGGAATTTGTCCGGCACGAACAGAATCGGACGATCGGCGGGAATCGAAAGCACCACTTTTGCTGCGTTCGCCGACGTACAGCAATAGTCACTTTCGGCTTTTACCTCGGCAGAAGTATTTACGTAAGCTACGACAACGGCCCCCGGATACCGCGCCTTCCACGCACGAAGCTCTTCGGCCGAGATTGTTGATGCGAGAGAGCATCCCGCACGCAAGTCCGGCAGCAAAACAATTTTATCTGGACAAAGAATGGCCGCCGTTTCAGCCATGAAATGCACGCCGCAGAAAACGATTACGTCGGCGGGCGTCGAAGCGGCCTGTTGGGAGAGGCCCAGTGAATCGCCCACAAAATCCGCCATCTCTTGCACTTCGTCGCGTTGATAATTGTGTGCGAGGATCACCGCGTTCCGCTCTTCCTTCAAGCGGGCGATGCGCTGTTGTTTCGCGCGAATTTCGGCGGGGGTATCATCCATCACCTCAACCGGTGGCAGGGAATAGCGTTCCTCGAACGGAATGGGAATAGCGGTTTCGCTCACAGACAGATCACCTCGCTCCCGGAATCAACTTGGCGCTCAAGTCGAGCGCGCGCGGCGAATGCGTCAGCGCGCCGATGGAAATTGCGTCCACGCCTGCCGCCGCATAAGCAGCAAGCGAAGCTCCGGCAATGTTTCCACTGGCTTCGACAAGAACTGCATCGTATAAATCGTGCTCTCGCAGCGCCGCCACTGCTGCTGCGGCCTGCACGGCAGAAAAATTATCCAGCATCAGGATGCAAGGGCAGGAACCATCCGTCTGCAAATCACGAAGTACGCGTGCCGCCAGAACGGCTTCTCCCGCGGTCGTGACTTCCACTTCGAAAGATGCGGCCGATTTGCGATTTTTCCACCCGCGTTGAATGGTGTCTTCCGTGCCAATCGCACCACCCTCCGAAGCCAGCAGCAAATGATTGGTCTTGATCAGTATTCCGTCGCCAAGGCTCAGGCGATGCGTTCCGCCGCCGCCGAGGTGAACCGACCGCTTGTCGAGCAATCCCCAGGGTGTCTTTCGGGTGGCCACTACATGTGCATTCGGCGCTTGCTGCCCTGCAGCCTCGGCAAGCCGGCGCGTCGCCGTAGCTATCCCGCTCATGCGCTGCATCAAGTTGACCATGACGCGCTCCAGGGAAAACAAAGCCTTGGCGTTACCGTCGGCGCGCAGGAGGACATCGCCCGCAGCGATGAACTCCCCATCCCTCACGCTGTGTGACGTAACAAGGCCTGCACGCTCATAAAGCCACTGTGCCTCGCAAACTCCTGCCGCAACACCTGCTTCCTTGGCCCGAATTTCAACCGCGCATTCGCGGCCGCCGATTCCCAGCGCATCGACCGTCAAATCGCCAAGTCCCGTATCTTGGCGCAGAAGCTCATCCGCTAAGCCACGGAGAGCGCCCACATAAACCGGATTTTCGACCGTCAGCGCCTCACCACGGTAGAATGCCGCGCGGACGCGCTCTTCACGCTTCGTGTCAGTGGCTGCCGAGATTGCAGCCCGAGAAGTCATTTGCAAGTCTGGTTCTCCGCGTCCAAGGTGGGGCTATGTTGCTCCCTCCCGCCGAATCGGTAAACAACCATTTTCCGTTCCACAGACAGAGAAGTCAAACGACTGAGGGATGAGCAACGGAGCCATCCCCTGCATCCTCCGATTAGAAGGCTCCGACCGGCATTCACCACAAATTCTGGTAACGGAAAGCTTTTCTGGGGCATCTTAGGTGAGGCTTTACGTTTGCTGCCGGGCCCAATTACAATCTTCTACGGACATTGGTTTTGAGACGCCAGACATCTACATTTGTTTTCATCGCTGCTGTAATTGCTGCATCGGCCTGCATCGCCGCTGGATGCGGCAAGTCCCAAACTCCAGCAAATAATCCACTGCAAGCGGCATCTGCCCCAGCCGTTTCCCCAGGGATACCTTCTGGCCCAGTCAATGTCCTTACCTATCATGACGACAATGCACGTACCGGGGGAAATGCCAATGAGACCATCCTGAAACCCGGCAATGTGAACCCGCGCGAATTTGGCAAGGTGGGATTCCTTCCCGTGCAGGGCTTGGTGGATGCCGAGCCGCTATACGTTTCGCACCTCCGGATCGGCGGCGCGAAGCGCAATGTAGTCTTTGTGGTTACCGAGCATGACCTTGCGTACGCATTCGATGCCGATACCTTCGCGAAACTATGGCAGGTTTCATTGCTTGGACCGGATGAAACGCCCAGCGACAATCGCGGATGCGGCCAGGTGACACCGGAGATTGGCGTTACGGCAACGCCCGTGATCGATCTCCACGGCGGTCCTGACGGCACCATGTACGTGGTGGCCATGTCGAAGGATAGCTCGGGAAAATACTATCAGCGTCTGCATGCACTGGATCTGGCGACCGGGAGGGAAGTGAAGGGAGCCCCCGAGACAATCGCGGCAACTTTCCCGGGCTCTGCTTTGCCCAATTCGAGCGGCCAAGTTGATTTCGATCCAAAACAATACAAGGAGCGCAGCGGGCTTTTGCTGCTCAACGGCGTCGTCTACACAAGCTGGGCGTCCCACTGCGATTTCGATCCTTATACGGGATGGATCATCGGATTCGACGCCACCACGCTCAAGAGAGCGTTCGTCCTGAACATCGAGCCGAACGGTAGCGAGGGCGCATTTTGGATGTCTGGCGCCGGGCCTGCTGTCGATGAATCGGGGAATATTTATCTCCTTGCCGGAAATGGCTCGTTCGAAACGACCTTGAATGCGCAAGGCTTCCCGGACAAAGGCGATTTCGGCAATGCATTCCTGAAGGTTGCAGTTTCCGGCGGCAAACTCTCCGTCACCGATTATTTCGACATGCACAATACGGTTGAGGAATCACGCAAGGATCTGGATCTCGGTTCGGGAGGTACATTGGTCGTGCCTGACATGACGGACAACTCCGGCAAAGTTCGTCGCTTGGCGGTGGGCGCGGGCAAGGACGATATCATTTACCTCGTGGACCGCGACTCCATGGGAAAATTCAACCCCGATAACGACAACGCGATATATCAGGAGATCCCCAGCACTGGCAGTGAGAATTCCAACGGCCTGGGCGGCAGCGGCGGTGTCTACTCCATGCCGGCCTATTTCAACAATACCCTCTACTATGGTGCTGTGGATGATTCTATCCGGGCCTTCAAATTCGAGCATGCGCGCATTGTGACCCCGGCGGCATCCAAGACCGCCATTACGTTCGGTTATCCGGGAGCAACGCCGAGCATTTCATCCGATGGCATAAGCGACGCCATTGTCTGGGCTGTGGAAAACAACACTCCCGGCGTTTTGCACGCCTATGATGCCAACAACCTTGCTCACGAACTGTACAACAGCAATCGAGAACGCAGGCGCGATGAGATCACCGGAAACAAGTTCATTACACCGATGATTGCCGCCGGGAAAGTCTACGTGGGCACGCCGAACGGAGTCGCGGTCTTCGGTCTTTTGGCCCAAGAGACTCCTCAGCAGCCCGCGCATCGGTCCGCAAAGCCTTAGTCTCAAGTTCGTCGCAGCAGCACCGCCCCGGACCTCCATTGTTTCATCATCTTTTCCGTCCGGCGCGGCATCAAGAACTTCCAAATAGGAATCATCCATGCGCCCGCCATCGGCCGATTGAACTTCAGCGACGCTTGATAAAAGTCGTGAAATTCGACACTCTCCCAGCCGTAAGGACGAAAGAATTCCTCGGCTTCTTCGGGAGCGAACTTGATCGGCGCGCCGGCAGCGCTTAGTTCCTTGCCCCAATGTTTTTCCATCATTTTCTTGACCTTGGGCGACGCCAGGTCCGTCGCCCAATACTGGCAGTGATCGGCCTTATGCAGATCCTCCGCAAGCGCGGCAACTTGCTCTTTTTCAAGGTACCCCAGCAAACCCTCGGTGATCACAAAGATATACCGCGCGTTTGTATTGACGCGCGCAAAAAGCTCCCGGCGCGCGGAAACATTCGCAAGATCCATGGTGACGCGCTCGAGCTGACAATGCGGCGTTTCGCCAGCCAGCACTTCCTTTTTGTAATTGACCATCTCCGGCAGGTCGACTTCGATCCAGCGCAAGTCCGCAGGAAGCGCCAGTCGGTACGGCCGCGCGTCTAAACCTGCGGCGAGGTTTAGGACGGCGTCGATGGACTCACTGGCCAGAATACGCAGCAAAATATCGTCAAGAAGCTTAGTGCGGACGACCATGGCCCACGCTTGCCGCCTCGCAGCGTATTGACGATCTGCTCGCCGCGTTCGCCAGCGAGTTTGCGTGCGTGCGGATCGTGAAAGATCGCGTCGGGGCGCTCGGTTTCCATGGCGCGGTAAAACGCAACCCAACGCGCCGTGTCGGAAATGTTGCGAATCGCCAGACCCTTGGCTGTATCGGTCACCACGCCCTCCGCGCTCCCGGCTCAGCCTGCTTGCCGATTCCCTTCCCAGGATGATACGCCACAGCGGCGCAGAATAATTCATTTGCACCAAAGCGCCAGGAATGATTATGCTCGGGTGTTTTCCCGCCAAATTCCGGGGGTGCAAATTGATCCAATTTCGCCGAATCGGCTTCATCGCCCTGTTCATGATGCTCTTTGCTTCTTTCGCGCCAGTCGCCTTGGCGCAGCAATATCCCGAGAACCTCTATCAAGAGCTACATTGGCGGATGATAGGTCCGTTCCGGGGCGGCCGTACCAGAGCTATTTCCGGCGTTGCGAGCCAGCCGAACGTCTTTTATATCGCCCAGGTGAATGGCGGCGTCTGGAAGACGACTGACTACGGCGAAACCTGGGAGCCGATCTTTGACGCCGAGCCCACGCAATCGGTCGGCGCGCTCGAAGTCGCTCCCTCTGATCCAAACATCATTTATGTTGGCAGCGGCGAAGGTCTGCAGCGGCCGGACCTCTCCGTCGGCAACGGAATGTACAAGTCAACCGATGCTGGCAAGACCTGGGTGCACCTCGGCCTCGATGATGCCGAGCAAATTGCGCAGCTTGCCATAGACCCTCGGGACCCAAATCACGTGCTCGTCGCCGTAGTCGGCCATCCTTACGGCCCCAGCGAAATGCGCGGCATTTTCCGCACCACGGACGGCGGTCAGACCTGGGATAAGGTCCTCTACAAAGACCGGTATACCGGCGGGGGAGACGTTCAGATCGACCCGCAGAATCCTGACGTCGTTTATGCTTCTTTATGGGATTCCGTTTCCGGCCCGTGGGAAGATGGCAATGAATATAACGGTCCCAATAGCGGTCTTTACAAATCAACCGATGGCGGCGCGAATTGGACGCAGCTCACCCAGGGCCTCCCCGAAAAAATCATCCAGGCCGATTTTGCCCTCGCGCCAAGTGAACCCACCCGCGTGTATGCCACCGTCGCTTCCGGCCGCGGGGTCGGTGTTTATCGTTCGGATGATGCCGGCGCAACTTGGACTCGCACGACGACCGATCCGCGTCCCACCATGCGCATCGGCGGTGGTGACCTCCCCGTTCCCAAAGTCGATCCGAAGAATCCCGATGTCCTGTACACCACCAGCACCGTGACATGGAAATCCACCGACGGCGGAAAAACCTGGACCGCATTTAAGGGCGCTCCCGGCGGGGACGATTACCAGAACATCTGGATTAACCCCAATAATCCGGACATCATTCTTCTCACTGCCGATCAGGGCGCGATTATCAGCGTCAACGGCGGCAAGACCTGGAGCAACTCCTGGTACGCGGAACCAACCGCGCAGTTCTATCACGTCATTACCGATAACCAGTTTCCGTATCGCGTGTATGGCGGGCAACAAGAGAGCGGCTCAGTCGGAATCGCCAGCCGGGGAAACGATGGAGAGATCAATTTTCGCGACTGGCACCCTGTCGGCGTCGAGGAATATGGGTACGTCGCTCCCGATCCCTTGCATCCAGACATCGTTTATGGCGCTGGCCGCACCGACGTATCAAAATTCGATTGGATTACTGGGCAAGTGCAGAAAATTACGCCTATTGCGGCTGCATCGCCGCAATATCGTGCCGACCGCACCGAGCCCATCATGTTTTCGCCTATCGATCCTCACGTCTTGTATTACGCCACAAACGTTCTGTTCAAGACCATCAATGGCGGTGATTCTTGGGTGACTATCAGTCCCGATCTGACGCGCGAGCATCCCGGCATTCCGGCAAGCTTGGGCGACATGGCCGCAAGCAGCCCGGAAGCCGATAAAGAACGTGGCGCCATCTATGCGCTTGGGCCATCACCGAAAGACATCAATCTGCTCTGGGCCGGAACCGACGATGGCTACATCTGGGTCACTCATGATGGCGGCAAGAACTGGCGCAACGTAACTCCGCCGGAAATGACTCCGTGGAGCAAAGTGACGCAAATCGTTGCGTCGCATTACGACGTAAACACTGCTTTTGCTTCCGTCAGCCGTTTCCGCATCGACGACATGAAACCCTATATCTATCGCACGGACGATGGCGGAAAACACTGGCAACTGATCGTCGACGGGCTGCCTGGCAATGAGCCTGTTGATACCGTTCGCGAAGACCCCGTTCGCAGAAATCTGCTTTTCGCGGGTACGGAGGCCGCCGTGTGGGTTTCGTTCGATGCCGGCGATCATTGGCAGTCCTTGCAACTGAATCTGCCGCACACGTCCATGCGCGACCTTTGGATCCACGACGACGATTTGCTTGTCGGCACGCATGGCCGCGGCTTCTGGATTTTGGACGACATTACTCCGCTGCGGCAGATCACTGACGCCGTCCAGAAGGTAGACGCCTATCTATTCAAACCCGCGCCGGCCTACCGCTATCGCCGCGACACAAACACCGACACTCCGTTGCCGCCGGAACTTCCCGCGGCAAAAAATCCCCCGAACGGCGCGATTATCGATTATTACCTGCAAGGCGTTCAGACAGGGAAAGTCGCCATCGGCATCTACGACTCCGCAAATAGGCCTGTGCGGTTTTACTCCAGCGCCGACGAGATGCCGTTTACCCCCGAGAGTCTTGCAAAGACTCTGGCGGTTCCGACCTATTGGGTGCGCTGGCCGAAAATCCTCTCTGCCGAGCCAGGAATGCATCGTTGGATATGGGACCTTCATTACACAGCGCCAAAAAGCCTGATGCACGACTATCCCATATCCGCTGTTGTGCACGACACGCCCAGTTATCCTATGGGACCGCGCGCGGTGCCCGGTGTCTACACCGTGGTTCTCACCGTTGGCGCGCAAACCTACCGCCAAACCATCACGGTGAAAGAAGATCCGCGCGTCCATGTGACACCGGCTGCCCTCGCGGCGCAATTCGATCTGGAGCAACAGCTCACTTCCGGCATGGATCGCAGCTTCGATGCGATTCAACAGATAGCGAAATTCCGCCAAGAGCTGAAAAACGGAGCCGGCGAATCCAGTGGAGTCCAAGAAGAACAAATCCCTGCGCGTGACAAAAAAGCCGCCGATCTTGCCGGAAGCTCCGGACCGCGCGGTTTCGGAGACGCGCAAGGAGGCGCGGACAATTTCACCCGGCTCAATCTCGAGTGCGCGCAGCTTTATACGCAAATTGATAGCGCGGACGCGGCTCCCACCGTTGCGCAGACTGCGGCGGCACGGGAGCTCGAAACAAAATTGACTACGCTTCTGGCAAATTGGAAGCAGCTCCAGATGCAATCCGCGAGAAAGAAATAGCGAGCTCTTTGACGTGCCTCCGGCGATGCGTTCGTTTGACCGCGAAGGACGCTTGTCGCCTGAACGGATCACTCTCGCGGGAGCGCGAAAAGCTCTTCGTGCCTTGGCCGATCCGCGCAAAGCCACCGTTCATCGCGGCTTTTTCAAAGAAACGGATGATGTTTTCCTTGGCGTCACAACGCCACAGATTCGGCCTCTCGCCCGCCAGTATCAAACCCTGCCGCTTAGCGCCGTGCGCGAACTGATGAAATCGCGCGTCCACGACGAACGGTCCTTAGCCCATGCAATCCTGGTAAGGAAATTTCAAGCCGGAGATGATCGCGTGCAGGAACAAATCTTCGACTTCTACATGCGCAATCGAAAATTCATTCACAGTTGGGACGCCGTGGACGACAGTGCGCCTTACATCGTTGGACCCTACTTGCTCCATCGCAACAAGCGAATCTTGGATGAGCTTGCGCGTTCCAAGCGGCTCTGGGACCGTCGCATCGCCATGGTCTCCACGTGGTGGTTTACGCGTCAAGGCCAAACCAACACCACCTTGAAAATCGCGCAAATGCTCCTAAACGATGGCGAGGACTTGATTCACAAGGCCACCGGCTGGATGCTGCGCGAAGTCGGCAAGCGTGACTTGTCCGCGCTGAAGCGTTTTCTGCGCGCCTACGCGCACAGAATGCCGCGGACCTCGCTGCGTTATGCGATTGAACGGTTCTCGCCGGATGAAAGAAGGGCGTGGTTGCGCAGGAAAAACTGAGGCTGAGTCTCAGCGGGACGGATCAAGTGTTCGCCAGAAGCTTGCCGGCGGGCAGCATCGGCATCGAGCGCAGGCGAACGCCAGTCGCATCGAAGATAGCATTGCCTACCGCAGGCGCTAGTCCGACGATGGGCGTCTCGCCTGCTCCAAACGACGGCTGATCTTTGCGATCAACCAGCACCACTTCAATCTTCGGTTCATCTTTGAAACGCGGCACGCGATACTGCGCGAAGTGCGGATTCAGAATTCGTCCATTATCGAACTCGATCGCTTCGTAGAGCGCGCCGCCGATTCCCATGGTAATGGCGCCTGCAATCGAATTCTTCAAGCCATCCGGATTCACCACGGCGCCACAATCGAAAGCCTCGACGACGCGAACAATTTGCACTTCGCCGCTCGAACGGTCGACAGCAACCTCCGCACAGGTGGCGATGTGTCCGCCTTTCTCAATTCCGCCGGCCATGCCAAAACCGTGCCCCGGCGTTTTCTTCCGCCCTTGCCATCCTAATTGCTGCGCCGCCGCTTGATAAACGTCTCGCAGCCGCGCGTCCTGCAGATTCTTCATGCGAAATTCGAGCGGGTCCATCCCGCACGCGTGCGCCAGATCGTCCATGTGCGATTCGCGCGCGAAATGGTTCGCCGCCGCCGCGAGCGAACGATAGGAACCCTGCCGCAGCGGCGCGTTTACAGGATGGAACTCCGTCAGTTGATTCGGGACTTCATACATCGTTGCTATCGCGGCTGCTCCGGAGTTGTAGTTGTGAAATTCCCAGGCTGTGAGCGCGCCGTCGGCGCCCACACCGCCTTTGACTTCAATCACGCCCGCCGGACGGAAATAAGCCCACGTGAATTCTTCTTCGCGCGTCCACAGCAAATGCACCGGCCGTCCAGCAGCCTGCGCAATTCTTGCCGCTTCTACAGCGCACTCGCCGGAATGTTTTCCCCCGTATGCCGCCCCGGTATCCGGCACGATAACGCGCACCTTGTCGTCAGGGAGGTGAAACGCCTCGGCAAGCTCCTGGCGAACGCCAAACGGACGCTGCGTTCCAGTCCAAACCGTCACCTTGCCGTCGTTCCATTCGGCAAGAGCCGCACGCGGTTCAAGCGGGCAATGCGCGATGTACGCAATCGTGTACGTCGCTTCCAGGCGATGTGCCGCCGCCGACAGCGCATCGGCCACAGAGCCTTTTGTTTGACGAAAGCGATTTTCTTCCTGAGGATCTGTCTCTACGTTCTTCTTCAGATAATCGAAAAGCTCACGGCTCGACGATTGCGGCGTGGTTTTCCATTCCGCTTTGATGGCGGCGGCCGCTCGTTCAGCGGTCAATTCATCCGGCGCAGCGACGCCAATGAAATCGCCATCACGCACCGCAACTACGCCTGCCATCGCCTTCGCCGCGCTCAAATCCACGTTCGTGAGCGTGGCGCCAAACGCGATGGGCCGAACCACTTTTCCATAAAGCATCCCCTGGTGCTTCAAATCCGGCGTGTATTTGTGTTTGCCCGTAACAAAATCGCGCGCGCCAATCTTATGAATTGGTTCGCCGGCAATTTTCCATTCCGTCGCCGGCGTCACCGGGTCCTTGGCGGGAATCATTTCCGCAAACGACTGGCCCTGCGCCAACTCGGCGTATGTGACCGAACGGCTCCCTGATCGGTCGGAAACTTTTCCGTCAGCGGCCACAAGCTGGTTCGAGTCCACGTTCCATTGCTTGGCCGCAAGCCCGACGAGCACATCGCGCGTCGCCGCTGCCACCCGGCGAAGCTGCGTGCCCATCTGCGGCGTGCTCCGGCTTCCGAACGTCCCCATATCAAAGGGCGTAAGTTGCGTGTCGCCCATCACCATTTTGAGCGCATCGAGAGAAACGTGAAGTTCGTCAGCGACCGTCTGCGAGAGCGACGTCCGTATGTTCTGTCCGATCTCGACTTTTCCAGTGAAAACCGTGATCGGCCCGTCTGGACGTATGTGCAGCCATACATCAATCTCGCGCGGCATTTCTTCTTGCATGCCGCGTCCACGGCCGGATTCCTGCAATCCCAGCGTTTCCTTCGCAACCAACAGAATTGCGATCCCGCCGCCAATGGACTTCATGAAGCGGCGGCGATCCATGGAGAAGTAGTGCAGCGGCAGCGCTCGCGCTTCGTAGCGCTCAATTTCCAGAGCGGTATCGCTGATATTTTCCCCGCTCATCGCACTTTCTCCGTCATATGTGTCGCCGCCAAGCGGATCGCTTCGGTAATGCGTTGGTAGACCCCACAGCGGCAAAGATGGCCGTTCATGTATTCGACAATCTCCGCTTGGCTCGGATGGGGATTGTGTTCAAGGAGGGCTACAGCGCCCAAGACCATGCCGGAAGTGCAATAGGCGCACTGCATCGCATCCACGTCCAGAAACGCTTGCTGCACCGGGTGCAATTCGCCGTTTTTCTCCAGGCCTTCGATGGTTGTGATTTTTTTCTTGCCCACATCGCCGGTGCGCGTCTTGCAAGAATGCCGTGGATTGCCGTCGATCAAAACCGTGCAAGCGGCGCATTGCCCTTCGCCGCAGCCGTATTTCGTGCCGGTAAGGTCAAGCTGGTCGCGCAACACGCTCAAAAGCGTCGCGTCGGAATCGACGTCAATCGTATATTCTCTTCCGTTTACGTTCAGGTTGCTGACTCTAGCCATGGCGGATGCCTCTAATGCGGATGTGTTCGGCTGGACAATCCCAGTCTAGTCCTCGCGCTTGAATCGCGTCAACAAGCGGCTTCGATTCTAATCAAGCGGGGACCTCTAATGCCGGTGGCGCTGCGGATGGCACGTATACACGTAGGCGGGCGGCACATTGCGCCAAACGATTTTCGATTCTACCGATGAAAAATAATGGTTCAACAGCGGGCGCAAACTGAGCCGGCTGAGCCGCCCGTTCGCGAACTGCATGCTGTGGATGTACTGGTATTGCGTGAGCACCGTGTGCGGCCGCACAAAAGGCATAAGTCCTTCGAAGATATTGCGACGCTGGTTCTCGGACATGAATCCCAGCCCGAGAGACGAGACAACCACGTCGGCATGATCGTAGCCGCGCTGGTGAAGCTCCGGCTCGATCCTTTCCACGCTTTCGTTGATCAGAATCAGCCGGGGGTCGGAGAAGTTCGCTTTGAGATAATTGATAAAACGTGTGTTGATTTCGAAAACGATCAAAGTCGCACGGCGCGGCAACTCTTCCAGCAACGCGCGCGTCATCGCTCCCGTGCCCGCGCCGAACTCGACCGCAACCAGCGTCTCCGACAGCGGCAGCGGCGCAACCATGGCCGCCGCCAAATGACTGGAGCTAGGTGCAACCGCCGCAGTCGTGTAGAAGTTGGACAGCACTTCGGAAGCGAAAACCTTCAGGCTCATAACCTAGCACCGAGACCCCTGGTACCTCTATATCACTTAGTTTCTCGGTCCGCCAGGGGAAGGTGCCCCCATTTCAATTTGTTCCAGATGGGCTCGACGCAGTTTTTCGTTCAGCGCCGGCAAATCGGTCGAAATGATTCCTTGCCATTTCTCCAGTGCCGCCTCCGCAATTTGACCGTCCTGCGTAAAGGCGGCGGAGGCGTCCGCTGACGGAGCCACGTCGTCGCTTTCCACCGCTCGTTCCAGTTGCCCCAGGTCGCCGGCGACGTAACGCAGAGTGGTCCGGTCCGTCACGGTCGCTCCCTCGCTCGCCGCAAGAGGGTTCGTAGCCGGGGGTCCCAGAATTGCCGCGACCTGCTTATCGAGGGCGTCAATGCTCTGGGCCAGCGCCTGGTGCGAGGCAGCCTGAGGCGCAACCGCCCTGAGCTTCTCGTCCACGCTTTCCGCCTGACGCGATGCCGCATCAACTTCAGCTGTCTTTGCCAGGACTTGCTGCGCCAGGTCAAATTGTTTCTGCAAATCTTCTTGCGACACTCGTACGCGCGGATCCATTTTCACCGTCAGTGGCTGTTCCGCGGTGCGGCCGTCGACCCCCAGCTTCACCGTATATTCACCGGGAACGACCCATGGTCCTCCGCCAAAACCGAACATCGCCGCCATTGCAGCCATGCCTCCCCTGCCTCTTCCGCCTCCCGCGCTCGGATAATGCAAGTCCCAAACAAAACGATGCATGCCCGGCGCCGCCGAGAGTGGTTCGGGCGGATGCACCCAAGCCGCGGGAATATCCAATTGTTTCGGATTGATCGCGGGAACGCGGTCTGCGCTTGAATAACGTCGAACGAGTTTGCCGTTGCTGTCAAAAATCTCCAGCGTAACCGGGCCCTGAGGCGGTGATTTCAGGTAATAATCCAGAATCGCTCCGTCCGGAGGGTTCTCTCCCGCAGCAACCTCTGCTGGGAGTGGCGTGCCTTCATCCGAGCCCGGACGCACGCGCCACGCTGTTTCCGGCTTGAAAAGATACGCAAACGAACTTGCGACTTCCGCTGACGCCTGCCGTAATGGGGTAACGTCGTCCAAGATCCAAAACGCCCGCCCGTGCGTCGCCACCACCAAGTCAGCGTCATGAATCTTGATGTCCCGGATGGACACCGTCGGCATATTCAATTGCAGCGGCTGCCATTGCCCTCCATCGTTGAACGATACAAATATGCCCGTTTCCGTTCCCGCATAGAGAAGCCCGCGCCGCACAGGGTCTTCGCGAATCACATTGACGTAACTGCCGTCAGGAATGCCCGCTACAATTTCCTGCCAGTTCTTGCCACCATCGCGCGTGACGTAAATATAGGGCTTCAGGTCGTCCAGCCGGTGGCGATCCACCGCCGCGAACGCCTCATTGGCATCGTAATGTGACGCCTCAACAAACGTCACTTTGCTCCACGGCGTCAGCATCGACGGCGTGACGTTCTGCCAGTTTTGTCCGCCATCACTGGTGACTTGGATATTGCCATCGTCGGTTCCCGTCCAAATCAAGTCCTTGTTCAATGGCGACGGCGAAATTGTGTAGATAAGACCGTGCCGGCCGTTGCCGTCGATGTCCTTCGCCGTCGTCGGGTCCAGATTGGAAGGGGTGCCGGGATTTTCCCGCGACAAGTCCGGACTGATGATTTGCCAGCTCTGCCCGCCATCCGTAGTCTTGAACAGAACCTGCGTGCCGAAATAGAGCGCATGCGGGTCAGCCGGCGAAAAAACCAGTGGCTGCGTCCATGTGTGCCGGTAGTCTCCCGGATGCGCAAGCGATGGCGTGACTTGCTGAACAGCGCCCGTAATCACGTTTTCGCGCGTCACGGTTCCGCCAAAGACGATACCCGGATGCAGCGGATCGGCCGCGATGTAGCCATTCTCGCCGCCCACCTCGAGCGGAAGCCAGTCACGAGCCGTTATTCCACGGTGGCGGCTGCGGCTGGTCGTTCCAGCGGCGCCGCTATCCTGCTGCGCTCCGTAAACCCAGTACGGAAACCGGTTGTCCGTCTCCACGTGATAGAACTGCCCGATCGGCTGGTTATACCAGGAACTCCATGTCTTCGCGCCATCAACGCTGATAATAACTCCCTGATCGACGCCCAAAATCATTCGATTGGGATCATCCGGCTCAATCCACAGCGTGTGATAATCGTCGCCGCCCGGCGCTCCTTTGATCGCCGTGAAACTCCCGCCGCCGTCGGTCGAGCGATAGGTCGAAGTGTTCATCACGTAGACGACATCCGCATTCTTCGGGTCCACCGTGATGCCGCCGAAGTACCATCCCCGGCCCCAAATGCGCGATTCGTTGTCGGCAAGCCGCCATGTCTCCCCCGCGTCGTCCGAGCGGTAGACTCCTCCATTTTTTGCGTCCACGACTGCGTAGACACGATTGGAATCCGCTGGCGCCACCGCTATGCCGATCCGGCCGAGGCCTTCGGTAGGCAGCCCTCTCGTCAATTGCGTCCAGTTGTCTCCGCCATCCGTGGATTTGTAAAGTCCACTGCCAGGGCCGTTCGATGGCGGATAGACGTTCCACGGTGGCCGCCGTGTTTGCCAAAGCGCAGCGTAAATCGTATTCGCGTTTTGCGGATCGAATGCTAGGTCAATCGCGCCCGTATTTTCATCCTTGAACAAAATCTTCTTCCACGTCGCGCCGCCATCGGTCGAGCGAAAAACGCCTCGCTCCGCGTTGGGCCCGTAGGAGTGGCCAAGCGCCGCAACAAAAACGCGGTTTGCATCGTGCGGATCGACGAGAATCGCGCCAATTTGACGCGTGTCTTCGAGCCCAATGTGCATCCACGTCTTGCCCGCGTCCGTGGATTTATACATTCCATTGCCATAGGTAATATCCGAGCGCATGTCTGGCTCGCCCGATCCGGCGTAAATCACATTCGTGTCGGAGGGCGCGACGGCAATCGCCCCGATCGACGCGATCTTTTCCGCGTCAAACACCGGCTCCCACACACGGCCCGCATCCGTCGTCTTCCACACGCCGCCATCCACAGAACCAAAATAGAACACGTCCGGGTGGCCCGGCACACCGGTCACTGCCACCGCGCGCCCGCTGCGAAACGGCCCAATCATGCGCCAATGCATGCCGCCGAAAAGACTTTGGTCGATCTGTTGCGCGAGCGCCGCTTTCGAAAACCCCAATACGAGCGCCGCTAGTACGAAGAAAGCTCCAACAAACAAGAAGGCCATGCGGCAACGATTTCTCACGATCGGTTTCTCCTCAAAATCACTCGACTGAAGGAAACGCGAGTATATACCACCGAAGCATGATTCGATTACAGGACGCAACGCAAACTACCGCGGTTTCGCGTAACGAGCTTTCGTCGCGGTGAGACCGTTCCTGACGCCTCTTCCGTGCCTCCCGTCTTTGCTCCTTCAAAATTGCCACCACTGCGCCTAGAATGAAATCAAATATAAATACGAACGAAGCAAAGCGAGGTGAACCATGAATCTGCCTAAGCGCACCTTGGGTTTGAGCAG
Organism: Candidatus Acidiferrales bacterium; assembly: GCA_049787175.1. GTDB lineage: Bacteria > Acidobacteriota > Terriglobia > Acidiferrales > UBA7541 > DAHUXN01. The sequence goes on from JBAQYT010000081.1 coordinate 16,510, forward strand.
CCTGGAGATTACGACCGTTGGTTTTGGCACTTGGGCGATTGGCGGCGGCGATTGGGCCTTTTCGTGGGGCCCCCAGGACGATGCCCAATCACTCAAAGCCATGCGCCATGCCATCGAGCTGGGAATAAATTGGATCGATACCGCCGCGGTTTACGGCCTCGGCCATTCCGAAGAACTCGTCGGCAAATTCCTGCACGAACTCTCGCCTTCGGAGCGCCCGCTTGTTTTCACCAAATGCGGCGTGGTTTGGGACAACGCCAAGCGCATGGAACCAGGCAAGCGCCTTCTGACTCCCGATTCCATTCGTAGGGAATGCGAAGCCTCTCTTCATCGCCTCGGCGTCGAGCGCATTGACCTTTACCAATTTCACTGGCCCGACGAAGGCGGCACGCGCCTCGAAGATTCCTGGGCCACTATGTCTCAGCTCATCAGCGAAGGAAAGGTCCATGTTGCCGGTGTTTGTAATTTCGATGCGGCCCTGATGGAACGCTGCGAACCGATCCATCATGTGGATTCTCTGCAGCCGCCCTTCTCCTTGATCCGCCGCGAAGTCGCCGAAAAAGAAATCCCGTGGTGCGCCCGGCACAAGACTGGCGTGATTTGCTATAGCCCGATGCAATCCGGATTGCTCACGGAATCGTTCTCTGCCGATCGCATGGCGAAAATGTCCAAAGATGATTGGCGTAGGCGTTCCGAAGAGTTCCAGCAGCCCAAGCTGGGCAAAAACCTCAGTTTGCGCGATGCGTTGCGCCCGATTGCGCAGCGTCACAACGCCTCCGTATCTGAAGTGGCCGTGGCGTGGACCCTCGCGTGGCCGGGCGTCACCGGGGCGATTGTGGGAGCGCGTTCGCCGGAACAGGTGGATGGCTGGATTCGTGCGGCAACGCTCCAACTCACCTCGGCTGATCTCGACCAAATCGCCGCGGCGCTCGAGCGCACTGGTGCGGGCGAGGGCCCGGCCCAGCCATCCACTGCCGCGCCTCGGAATCCGGCCGATACTTCGCGCAAAGCGAATGCTTGAGCTTGACGGCAACAGCGCCTCGTCTTGCGCGGCTCACTCGTCGCACTTCAATCGGCTCCGGTCCGTAAAAGTCGAGATGAGAGGTAGGATGAAGTCGTGTGGCTTCTCGATTTTCCCGATTCTTGCTAGACTCCTGAAAGCCCGCCCGCCACGTAATCGGAGGAATGAATGAGGATTCTGTACGTTCTAGCAATCATTATTGCTTTTCTGTCTATCGCACAAGCCGCTTTTGCTGACAATCTTACTCTTAAGAATGGCGACCATCTGACTGGGACCATCACCGCTTTGGATAACCAGGAAATCACGCTGAAGACGGATGCAGCCGGAGAGATCAAGGTAAAGTGGACCGCTGTGCAGGAATTGACCTCCGACAAGCCGCTGTACGTAACTACGCCGGATAAGAAGACGATTACCGGCACAGTTAGTTTCGATGGTGCCAACTTAGTCGTTCACACAACCACAGCCGGTGACGTCGACATACCCCTCGCGCAAATCACCATCGTCCGCTCCGAAGAAGACGAGCAGGCTTACGAAAAGAGCTTGCATCCCGGTTTGCTCAACGATTGGATTGGAGCGGTAAACATTAGCTTCGCGCTCGCGCGTGGCAATAGCGACACCACCAATCTCAACACCGCGTTCACCGGCGACCGAAAGACGCTTTCCGATGAATTCAAGCTGTCTGCCTCCTCCATTTATTCAACGAGTGGAACCTCGACTGCCGGCACGCCGGGCGGGGTCACCGCTGATGAAATCATGGGTGGTATTACCTATGATAAAAACATCAGCACGCGCATGTTTGTATTCGCCAGCGGCGCCTTTACTCATGACGCGCTGGAGGGCCTCGACTTAGAGGGAATCTATTCAGGCGGCGTAGGCTGGCATGTGATCAATACGCCCAAGACGACTTTCGATGTAAATTTGGGCATTAACTATACGCGGGAGAGTTACAGCAGCAGTGCTTCGATCACTATGCCCACTGGCCTCAGCATTGCCAGGAATTTTCCCGGCGTCACAGCAGGCGAAGTCTTGACCCATAAGCTTGGCACGAATACGGTCTTTACCGAAACATTCATCATTTATCCCGCCCTGAATCAGATAAGCCAATACAGTTTTTCGCTGAATACCGCCGTGGTGACTAAGATCAAAAAATGGCTTGGCTGGCAAACGTCGTTGAGCGACAACTACGTTGCCAATCCGCCGGTCGCCGGCACAGTGCCCAACGACGTAATTTTGTCCACCGGATTCAACATATCTTTTGCTCATTGACGCCCTGCAACCGCGAAATCGAAATTCCTGACGGAACGTTCTGGGGTGGTTACGTGCAAAATGAAAATGGGAAGAAGCCCATTCGCTTCCTCCCATTTTTAGTAACCGCATGATTCGGACAGCGTCAACTTATCGCTTATCGTGCTGGCTGCCGCCCTGCTGGCCGCCTTCCCGCTCTTTCTTCTCGCGCTCCCGTCGGTCTCCTTCGCTTTCGTGACCGCCCTGCTGACTGCTACCCTGGTGTCCACCGCTCTGCTGCCCGCCTTGCGGATTATGTTGGCTGCCGCTCTGGCCGCCTTGCGGGTTATGTGAGCCACCGCTGTGCTGCCCTTGGCTGCTGCTCTCGCCCCCTTGCTTGCCGCGATTCTCTTGCTGTTTCTCCTGATCTTCCTGCTGTTTCTTGGTAGCTTCGCCTGACATATAGGTCTCCTCTTCCTTCTTCGAATTTGTAGCGTCAACCTAAAGCGTTAAGTGTGCCGAGACAGTTCGACCGCCGGGTCGGCACAGGCTGGACCGCCTCAAAGGGCAAGAGGCTTCACACGCGACGTTAGCGCGGGTCCTCACAAGTGGCTATCCGGCAAAGTACTGGAACGACAGCGCGATTTGCCGTAGGAGCCCCTACAGGCATGAGAGCGGCGCTTCGACCGAATCACCTCATATAAAATGTACCGTACCGTACGCGAAGCGCGCGGGCCCTCCCCTTGTTTCGCACGTCTTTACATTTCCGTTCTAAATAGCTAGAGTGCGCGTCATGCAATACATAAAACAAATTCTCTCGGCTTTTGTCGTTGCAGTGTTCGCTTGCTGCCTCTTTCCATCAATCGCCGCTCCGCAAACGCAAGACGCGGCAACCGCCTCGCAAGCGATTCCTACGCCCGTGTCCGTTCTTGGCCATACGCCCGGTGACGACTTTTATCTCGCTAATTACGACGAATCCCGCGCCTATTTCCAGCAGCTCGCGCGAACGTCGAATCGCATCAAAATTATCAACGTCGGCAAAACCACGCGCGGCCTCGATTGGGAAATCGCGCTGATTTCTTCCCCCGAAAATCTCGCCGAACTCGACAAATACAAAGACATCAACCGGCAGCTCACCTGGGCCCGCGGCCTCGACGATTCCGCTGCGAAAGCGCTCGCGCGCGAGGGCAAGATCTTCGTTCATATTGACGGCGGCATGCATTCCACCGAAGTCGCCGGAGCCCAGCACTCCATCGTTCTTGCTTACAAGCTTCTTTCAGCTCAGGGCGATCCTGAGATCGATGCCATCCTCCACAACGTCATTCTCGTTCTATGGCCTACCCTAAACCCCGACGGCCAAAACGAAGTTGTCGCCTGGTATCGCAAGAATCTCGGCACATCCTACGAAGTCAGTCCGCTGCCGGATCTCTTTCAGGAATACGTCGGCCACGATAACAACCGCGATGGCTACATGAACAACATGCTCGAATCTCAGGAAGTCACGCGCCAGGAGCTCGTCTGGAATCCTGAAGTCTTCTACACGCAGCACCAAACCGCGCCGTTCCCCGCGCGCATTTTCATTCCGCCCTTTGTCGAACCTATTTCCTCGAACATTCAGCCCATTCTCATGCGCTGGCTCAATGCTTTCGGCATCGACATGGCCGCATATCTCGACGAGCACGACATGCCCGGCGCCATCAATCGCGTCGGCTTCGATAACTGGTATCCAGGCTTTCAGGACTTCACCGGAATCTTTCGCAACTCCATTTCATTTTTCACGGAAACAGCTCTCTACGATTACGCCACGCCGCATTTCTATACCGTCCGTGATTTCCCTCAGGATTTTCGCTCGCTCGATTCGCAGGTTTTCTACAGCAGTCCATGGACCGGAGGATGGTGGCGCTTGGGAGACGCTGTGCGCTACATGGTCGGCGCTTCGATGTCCGTGCTTGATACCGCCGCGAAGTACCACGAGCAACTGCTCTACAACAAATATCAAACCGGCCGCGACAACATCACTCGATTCCAGAAAAATCCGCCGTTCGCTTACGTGATTCCCACCGAGCAGCGTGATCTTCCGGAAGCCGCCACGCTTGTCCAGAAGTTAATGATCAACGGAATCGAAGTCCATCAAGCCATGCAGCCCTTCGCCGCCAACGGCAGAAAATACCCCACTGGCTCATGGGTCATTCTCATGGACCAGCCCTTCGCCGGACTTGTGAAAGAACTCTTCGAGCCTCAGAAATATCCCGATTTGCGCGAAAATGGCGCACCCATCAAACCATATGACGTCGCCGGTTGGACCCTCCCCATGCAAATGGGCGTCGACGCGGATGCCGTTCTGCAGCCCGTTGCTTCCGGTGAGCGCGCGAACCTGAAACTGCTCGAACAATTTGCCTCACCGGCAGGAAGCGTGGAAGGCTCGGGTCCGGTTTTTCTTCTTGATCCGCGAACCAACGGACATTTCAAAGCCATCAACGAAATTCTTGCCGCGGGCGGCCGCGTGAGCTTTACAACTGGTTCCGCAGCGGATGGCATACAGCCCGGAACGGCCGTCGTGACCGGCGCCACTCACGATCGCATTGCCGCCCTCTCCACCGATACCTCGCTATCGATTCGGGCTGTCGAAAAAGCCCCCGAGGATGTCATCGCAACGAAAAAGCCTCGCGTAGGCCTCTACCGCGCCTGGACTCCGAACATCGACGAAGGATGGACCCGCTGGATCCTGCAGAACTACGATTTTGCGCCAATCACCATTCACAACGGAGGCATGCAGGCCAGCCATCTCCTCCAGCAATTCGACGCCATCATTTTGCCCGATGCGCAACCCAACCAAATCCTGAACGGTTTCCCGGCCGGTTCGGTGCCCGGCGAATATGCCGGCGGTCTCGGCGAAACCGGCGTCGAATCCTTGCGGGAATTTGTCGCAGGAGGCGGCACCTTGATCGCCTTCAACAACGCTTCGCTCTTCGCCATCGAACAGTTCGGGCTGCCCGTCACAAACGTGCTGGCAAATCTTAAGCCCGACGAATTTTACTGCTCCGGCTCTCTTTTGCGCGTCGAAATTCCAGACGCGACTCGCCCCGGCGTGTGGGGTCTGCCCCTGGATCCTGACGTAATGTTTGAGCGCGGTCCGGCATTCGCCACCAAGCCAGATTTCCGCGGCGCCGTGCTCGCCTCTTATCCCGAAGACGTCAGCCCGCTTGCCAGCGGTTACCTGCTCCATCCCGAACGCATCGAAGGCAAAGCTGCCGCCCTCGAAGTTGCCTACGGCAACGGACGCATTTATCTTTTCGGATTCAAGCCGCAATGGCGCGCGCAATCTCACGGCACCTACAAATTCTTTTTCAACGCCATCTACGACTCGCCGAGCCTGGCCAGGCCAACTACGTTTCCAAAATCAGCCGAGCGTCTTCCCGCGTCCGCCCCGGCCAACAAAACGGAGAAGCCGGATAAGCCCGGGCCACCAACGAAACCGGATGCGCTCTAACTAGCCGTTCGGCTTTGCCCTAATTCAGGAGGCCTTCGGCGTGCATCAATTCGGCATTCAGCAGCGCCGCGCCCGCTGCGCCGCGAATCGTGTTATGTCCCAGCAGAACAAATTTGTGCCCCAGCACCGGGCATTCGCGCAGCCGTCCGACTTGCACCGCCATCCCGTCAAAGCGTTCCACGTCCAGGCGCGGTTGCGGACGGCCCTCTGAATCCAGATAGACGATTGCGCGGCGCGGCGCGTGCGGAAGATTCAGCTCTTGCGGCTTGCCGGCAAATCTCTCAAACGCAGCCAGTATTTCGTCGCGGGCCACGAGATTCCGAAATCCCACCGAAACCGTTTCCGTGTGTCCGTTCACCACCGGCACTCGCGTCGTCTGCGCGCTAATCGTAATCGGCGCCGGCTCGAACCCCTCGCCGCAGAACCTCCCAAGGATTTTCGTCGTTTCGTTCTCCAGCTTTTCCTCTTCGCCTGCAATGAACGGAATCACGTTGCCCAACGCGTCGAGCGACGCAACTCCCGGATGCCCCGCGCCGGAGAGCGCCTGCAACGTGGTCACCACCACTCTTTCAGGTTCGAACTCGCGCAATGCGGCAAGCGCCAGCGCCAGAAAGATCGTCGAGCAGTTTGGATTTGTAATCACCGCGCCGCTCCAGCCTTTCTGTTTTTTCTGCCGTGCAAGCACTGCCAAATGTTGCGGATTGATTTCCGGGATCAGCAACGGAACGCACGGGTCCATGCGGTAATTGCGTGCATTGCTTAGCACAACGTGTCCTGCCGACGCGAACGCGGCCTCCACTTCTCCGGCCACGCAAGCATCCAGCGCGGAAAAAACAATCTTCGGAGCCAACCGCGTCTCCGGCGGCCCAACCTCAAGCCGTGCCGCATCGTCCGGCAGCGGAGCCGCCAGCCGCCACGGCAAGTCGCGGTATCGCTTTCCCGCCGAGCGCTCGCTCGCCGCGAGCCACGTCAGGCGAAACCAGGGATGGTTCGCCAGCATTGCGACAAATTGCTGGCCGACTACCCCCGTCGCTCCCAGAATTCCCACCTCTATCTTCAAAGCGGTGCTCATCCCGCTACAGCCGCCGCAACGTGTTTTCCACTCCGCGCCTTTTCGATCTGCTCCAGACCTTCAGTCAAATCGTCAACCAAGTCCTTCGCATTCTCGCAGCCGGGCGAAAGCCGGATCAGCGTGTCCGACAGTCCCAGCTTCGCGCGCTCTTCCGTCGGAATCGAAGCATGCGTCATCCGCGTCGGATGGCAAATCAACGCCTTCACTCCGCCAAGGCTCTCGCCGAGCGTGAAGTAGCGCCGCGAAGAAACAAACGAAGCCACTTCCTCCACCGTTCCTTCCAGTTCGAACGAAACCATTCCGCCGAACCCGCTCATCTGCCGGCGCGCGATCTCGTGGCCGGGATGCTCGCGAAGCCCCGGAAAATAAACGCGTCGTACTAGGCGATGCTTGTGCAGCGCGTCCGCAATTGCCTCCGCATTTTCCGCGTGCCGCTGCATTCTCAATTCGAGTGTTTGCAGCCCGCGCAGCGTCAGCCAGCAATCGAACGGCGAAGGCGTTGCGCCCGTTGCATTCTGCAGGAATTTCACCGGCTCGAAAATCGCCGCATCCTTGGCGAGTACCGCACCCTGGATCAAATCCGAATGCCCGGCCAGGTATTTCGTCACGCTGTGCACCACGATGTCCGCGCCCAGCTGAAACGGCTGCTGAAAATACGGCGACGCAAACGTGTTGTCCACCACCACTAAAGCGCCGCGATCGTGCGCCAGCCTGCTGATCGCTTCGATGTCGTAAATCAGCAGCCGCGGATTCGTCGGTGACTCAATCCACACCAGCCGCGTCTTGCGCGTGATCGTCGACTCCAGCGCTGCTGCGTCTGCGATGTCAATCTGCCGAATCTCGCAGCCCATCGGCCGGAACACGCGATTCAGGATTCGATACGTCCCGCCATACGTATCCAGTGGAATCACAACTTCATCTCCCGGCCGCAAATACGCCTGGAAAATTGCATTCTCCGCCGCCAGTCCGGACGCATACACCGCCGCATGCTTCACCCCCTCCAGTTCGGCCAGCACGGATTCCAGCCGCGACCGCGTGGGATTATTCGTGCGCGAATAATCGAACCCGCGATGCTTCCCGGGAGCCTGCTGCTCGTACGTCGAAGTTTGGAAAATCGGCGCGATCAATGCGCCGGTCCCCGCTTCTGCCTCTTGCGCCGCATGAATCGTTCGTGTTGCAAAGTCCATCTTATTTCTCCTCTCAAAGAATCTCAGTTTCCTGAGTGTTTCAACTGCCCGTGCTAACGGGATTCAGGTCCAATTCGTTCATTTCCCGAGTCCGCGTTTGCGCGAGAACCTTCCGTTCGGCATCCACTGTTGCGGTAATCCAACTTTCCGGTGCGCTTTCTTCCAGGCTGCGTACCACAATCGGCAAATCGCATCGCTCCGCCGTTTCCAGAGCTTGCCGCTGTACCAAGTCGCATCCGCTCTTCGCCATCGCAAGGGCTTGGGCAAACGAAAGGTAAGGAAGGTGCTGCGCGTTGGCATTCAAGTGTGGATCGTCCGCAAAATATCCGGGTACATCCTTAATCAATTCGCACCGCGACGCCCCCAGCCCTGCGGCCAGCAGCACAGCGGTCAGGTCCGATCCCCCGCGTCCCAGCGTCACAACCACGCCAGAATCGTCCGTCGCCAGAAATCCGGGGACGATCACCACGCGATGCGCAGCAAGCGCTCTGTGAATATTCGTAGGATCGAATTGGGCTCTCGCGACGCCCAGGCCGCGCGCCGCAATGCGCAATCCAGTCTGCCGCACATCGAGCGCCGCCGATCGTATTCCCGCCGCCTGCAAATGCAGCGCCAGCCGCGCCACGGAGCGCAATTCGCCCGTCGACCACAGTAAATCCAGCGCCGCATCGCCCGGCTCAGCGGCGATCGCCTGAGCTTCCTGCAGCAGCGCATCCGTCTCGCCATTCTGCGCGGACACCACCACAACCAAATTTTCTTCGGAATTTGCAGCGAGCCGCTGGCCGATGAAACGCGCCGCGCGGCGATAGGAAATCGGACCCGTGAAAATTGATCCGCCCAGCTTGACCACGACTACCCGATCATTCGCGAATTTATCCGCAGGCACCTTTGAAAAGCCTCCTGGCTGCGCAAAAAAAGCATCGCGCTTTCCAGGACGCTCACGCCTGCATGGAGAAATAAATATGCTCCACGCAAACACGCTTGCGTGCCGCGAACGCAAAAAACACGAGCCCCTTGGGCCAGCGTTCTTCGCCGTTGCGATTCAGTTGGGGGTCAGAATCTTCAGTAGATCGGGTTCGATCAGCCGAGGATCTTATCTATCCCCATCGGGCAGGAGTTAGCACCTTGGTTCTCGGACCAGGTTGCTGTGGCTTCGTCGGGCCTGTCCCCTCAGCCACTCTGGATAAGCGCTGCCGTTCAGCAGCAAGCCGAGTATACAAAAATGTCTTTTCGTGTCAAGCCCAATTCCGCGCGCGCTCGATGCCGCCATCATCCAGAAGGCGGGGCAATCTCGCAGTGGACATTAGTCTTTGCCTTCAAGAGAGGGCTTATTTCTGCGTCGATCGGCGAGAGCGCTACTACGCGAGTGACTCTACAGCCAGACGATGACCCTCACCCGGCCCGTGTGTGTCCGATTATTTTTCCGGCGTTCTCGATTTCAGAATTCCTGCAGGTCACGCATGCTCCACGGTTCCATCTCTCCCAATAATTTCTTGATGGAGGCGCTGCGGCTTGTTTCGGCTGTCTTCCACCCATAAAAAGTTTGCGCGTTCCGCCGGCAACACCGACGAAGTGCGAAAGGACAAACGGTGAGTTGCGCACAAGCGAGAGTATCCGAACGGCCAGCCACGGATGATCCGCGAGCCACAGCAAGATTCTCGTCAGGCGTTTGAAATCCCCAAGCAGCTCTCGACGTTCGCGCTCAAATTTCCACATCCACTCATCGCTTTTTTCGAGCCCCTCCTGGATGTAGGCCGCAAGAAGTTCCGCGGTCACCAGCGCATGCGTCATTCCTCCTCCGCTAATCGGGTCAATCGAACCCATGGCGTCGCCGAGCAGGATGGCTCCGGGAGCCACTCCCAATCTCGCGTTTCTCGCGCGCCACGACGCGCACATCGGCCGCGAAATTTGCTCCGCACCCTCGAGCCGCGATGCCAACAGGGGCTGTGCGAAAATCCACCGTTGAAATGTCTCGTGAACCGGTTCTCCTCCGTGTCGGATGTCCGTTAGCACAGCAACCAGCACCTCGTGGTCAGGCAGCGGGGTGATATAGAGTTCATGTCCCGAAGCCAGCACTACGTCCACCCAAGGTGGTTGCTCCTGTCCTTTCGCTAGCCGGTAATGGACTCGGATGCCAAATCGTTTCCGGGATGATTCCGCGTCCAGACCGAGACCATGGCGAATACGCGAGTTCACGCCGTCGGCGGCGACCACCAATCGCGCGCGCAGCGGCTCGCCTTCCACCAACGCTCCTGTCACCCGGCCGTTCTCGCAAAGCGGCCCCTCCACGCGTGCGCCCGTGTGAGCTCTCACGCCTGGTGTCGCCGCCGCCGCTTCGAAGAGCACTCGGTCAAGATGTTTCCGCCTTTGCCCCCGCCCACAAATGGGCATACCACTTGCATCCGAGAACCTTCCCTCGGCCATGTGTTTGCCAAAGTGATAGCGCACGCCATTGAACGGTGTGCCTCCAACAGTTTCTGCTAGGCCGAGCCGTTTCAGAACACCCACACCCGCAGGCATCAACCCTTCACCGCACGGTTTTTCCCTAGGGAAATGGCCGAGCTCAAGAAGCTCCACGGAGAAGCCCCGGCGGCCGAGCAGGATTGCCAGCGCAGAACCCGCGACCCCGCCTCCGGCAATTAGTACATCGGCCATTCTTGGGCCTTTCTCCTATTCATGCTTAACCTGCGAGAACGATATCGAATTCGATCTTCAACTCGTCCTTCACTTTGACCGTACCGCCCGCAATGCTCACGGGACTCATGCCGAAATCACGCTGCTTCAGCGTCGCTGTTCCTCGGTAATGTCCATCCTTCAGCGTCACGTCCACAGTCACCGGCTTCGTCTGTCCATGGAGCGTCAAATTCCCGCGCACAGACCAGTGGCCATTGCCTGCTTGTTCCACGCGGGTGGACTGGAAAGTGATCTCCGGAAAGCGTTCACTGTCGAGAACTGTTGATCCCTGCATGGTTTTCTGGATTTCGGATCGCGTGGACTCAGAAACCTCGGGATCGAGCACGCGCATACTCCGAGCATCCATCCGCAAGGACACGCGTTGCTTCGACACTTCCACCGTCCCCTCGGCAATCGGCGCGGCAATTTCGTGGTTATGAGCGAAGCCGGAAAACACGCCGCTCTTGAAAACGTGAATGGTGACAACGGAATGCCCCGTATCGATGGTGCGGCCTTGTCCCGCCACAATCGCTGGCCACAGACATGCCACTGCTCCTAATGCTCGGGCACTCTGTGCGAGTCTTGTGGCTCTCATCCGTCTTGTCTCTTCCAGGGCATCAACCGTTGCGCCACGACGCGGGGAATTATCCATGTAGACGCCGCAAAACTATTATTCGGGTGCTGCGAGCCCATAGCTCAAAATTTGGATCAAGGACTTCGATTGCCTTCTCTTCGAAGTGGGTAGCCGATCAAATATGTGATCGTCACGGGCATTCGTCCTCTCCTGGTTTCCCCCGCCTCCCACCGATATCCATCGGGCGAAAGCCCGCGCGTAAGTGCCCGAAGCTCGGGAGGCGTGTAGGCCCGCAAGCAAGAGATGACCCCGTCGAACCACACGACAAAGAGAATTACGGGGATCAGATAAGTCCACACCAATCGCGACCAGCGGAACGGCCGGATAAACGGCACGAGCGCGAACGCCATGACCGGCATGAATAGAACAAGGAAAATCGTGAGCCAGTCGCGCTTTGGTACTTCGAAAACGCCCACCCCCTGCCGATGCGTCACGGCGTCCTGCAGAATGCCTCGCGCTCCGTCGGGCGGGAAATGATGGAATGCGGTGAAGAGCGTCCGAAATCCTTCCAAATCCGCGGGAACTCGCGTTGCATCCACCGGGACGGCATGAGAGAAAACGCTCGCGGCAGGCAAGTTTTTCGCGTGTTCAAAAGCTTCTGGATTTGGAAATCTGTCTGTCAGGCAAACTTCTACTGGGAAGCGTTCTTTATCCTCAAAATCTCGAACGAGACTCAGCCACGGCCCGCCGCCACCTGAGCATAGGTCCAGGATCCGATGAGTCCCAGCCTTTTGCAGAGCGTACCGAAGCCGCGGAACAACTGGTTTGTAAAAGTCGAAGAAGTTCCAAATGAATTGCAGCGTGTCCGTGGTGAGGTCCCGAAGCGGTTTAGGGAACCAAGGTTGATCGTGTATCTCGATCCATTGTCGTCTTCGCATGCGTTATCGCTGCTATTTGTATGATTCAGTTTACCGGCGAAATGGTTCACTCTTTATTCTTCGGCATACCCAAACGGGAAGATAGGACGAAGTTCGTCGCGTCGGTCCAGGTCCCAAAGTGAATTGATAAAATCCATGAAAGGAAGTGGTAGGCCCGTGCGTGCTCGTACCGTGGGCCTTTGCCGAAAAAAAATAGGGCTGAGTCGCTTTGCAATGACCCAGCCCCGTACTACCTCGTTTCTGACGCCGCGTTAAAAAGTGAGCTTCAGCGCAAACTGAAGCTGACGTGACGATCCGAAGTCGCCCGTTGGAAAGCGCGTGCTTGTGATTACGCCAAACGTTGAGCTCCCAACATTCAAGTTGGGGTCACCGAAATTCGGATGATTGAAGATGTCAAACGCTTCCACCCGGAATTCTGAGCCAACGCGTTCGGTGATCTTTGTGTCCTTGATCAGCGAGAAGTCGGTATCCAAGAAATCTGGTCCAACGATTATGTTCCGGCCCTCATTCCCGGGTGAACAAGCGAGGGTCGCGCCCGAACCTGTGCACGGAGAACTGAAAACCGTCGGGTTAGCGATCCACTGTACTCCATAAAATGGCTTTCCATTAACCGGCAATGCCGGAACGCTTTCCGTATCAATCGACCCGCTCACATCCGGCCGGATGGTCGCTCCCGGGAAGAGGCCGCTGACACCGGTCATATAGGCGGTTAGCGGATTGCCACTCTGAGCCTGGGTGACAAGGGCAAGCTGCCATCCCGAAACTAGGCGATTGCCTTTGAACGGCAGCGTGTAGAAGCCGCTGAGTACGAACCGGTTCCGCGCGTCAAAATCGGACGGCCCGTACTCATTCCGAAGGTTATTGCTGTCCTGCGGAAGGTCGTTCGGGAAATCCAGCGAGGAATAGTCCAGGGACTTCGAGTATGTGTACGATGCCAGGAACTCGAATCCATGAGCCACTTGCTTGTTGAGCGTCGCCCACAGGGCATTGTAATTCGAATTGCCATTGCTGGTGACTTCCTCGATCTCGCTAAAGTTCGCGTACGGTTCAGCAGTGACCGGTGAAAAAACACCCGCGACAACTGCGGGCTGGTTCTCATTCACCACCTGCTGCAAATGAGTGCTTTTGGAGCCGACATATGCTACCTGGACAGCCATTGTGTTCGTAAGTGCGCGCTGGATCGTCAGATTCCAATCCTGCGCGTAGGCGTCATGATAGTTCGGGTCGACGGTGAACGGCCCCACAGTCTTCGGATTTGCGGGAGGAGCCTCCAGCGTGATGCTGTTTGTTGTGGAACTGCTGGAAAGCGGCGTCGCGAACGGCGGGTTTCCGCTCAGCCCCGACACGAGGTTCGTTGTCGGCTGCTGCGCCAGGATTGCGTAACCTGCACGCACGGAGGTCTTGCCGTCACCCCAGGGATCCCAGGCGATGCCTACACGCGGCTGAAACAGTTTATCGTTTGTCGGATAGACTTGGCTGAATCCCGGCGTGCCAATCGTCGCGAGCGAATCCGACGCCGGATCAAACACAGCAAACCGGTTGTCAGCCTCCGATGGCGTCCCGTTCCAGTCATACCGCAAGCCGAGGCTCAATGTGACATTGGGTTTCCATTTGAAGCTGTCCTGAGCAAAAAGTCCCCACGCAGGCATGAGTATTTTGTCGTCGGCGTTTCCTTCCTCGGTCGTGAATGCTGCGGCGCCATCGTTCAGGAAGTCGGCGAGCGTACTGAATGTAAACGAGCCGACATTCTCTGAAATGTTATTGTTGTAGAACCGGCTCACGTCCACGCCGAAGTCGAACGAATGCCGTCCCTTTAGCCAGCTCAGCGTATCGTTGAACGCGACCGTGGTATCGCCGCGCCCTTGCGGTTCACCCAATGGGTTGCCGAATTCGATCCCGATGTCCTGAATCGTGATGCTGGGCAAGCCGATGTCCGGTACGCCTGCGGGAAGGCCGATGCCCAGGCTCGATGCTGTGATGTCGCTATCGTTCGGCAGAAATGTGATAAACAGCCGGTTGAATCCAAGACGAACCTGGTTGGTTAGGTTCGCATTAACGGTATGGGTTTCGCCGATCGTCAGAAGCTGACGCGACCCATCGCGAGTATCCCCAAACGCCGGCAGATTTGTTCCCGAAGTCGGTTCAAAGCGATGGTCCTTCTCAATTGCGTAATAGCCGTGCAGTTGATCCTGGTTCGTTAGGCTCACACTCACGTCGGCCGTCCCGATATCTTCATTCACGGGCGCATTCGTGACGCCGAGGAAGGTGCCGGACGTGCTCCCCGGTGTAACCGGCTGAGTTGGCGCCGGTAAAAGCTTGAGGATGTTGTTTACAGTCGGATCAGACGACGTGAGTCCCGACGCTGGAACCAAGGTGTCCAGGTTGAGCGCGTGAAGCTGGCGCAAGCCTTCGTAGCTCAAGAAGAGAAACGCTTTATTCCTTTTGATAGGGCCGCCAAAATCGCCGCCAAAATCGTTGCGGATCAGCGGCGATTGCGCCTGTGTAACTGGGTTGAAGAAGTTCCGCGCGTCAAAGTAATTGTTGCGGAGGAAATCGAATGCTTCGCCGTGGAAATCATTTGTGCCCGACCGCGTGGCAATATTCACGATGGCCCCGGAATTCCGGCCATATTCGGCAGGGAACGTTGAGTTGTCGATCTTGAATTCAGACACCGTATCAATCGACGGCTGGAACGTAACCTGGTTTTGCACCTCATCGTTTAGGTTGATGCCGTTGACCAAAAGGTTCAGCGTGGTTTCGCGCTGCCCGGCGGTGTCAATGCTGAGCGACCCCAGGCCCTGCAGCGGGTCAACCAAGAAGCCGTTCTGCGGCGGCGTCATCGTGCCGGGCGTCAGATTTGCCAGGTCCAGGAAGTGGCGGCCATTCAGCGGAATCTCTTGCACCGTCCTCTGCGTGATTACCTCACTAACCGAAACGCTGCTCGTGCTCACCAAGGGTGTGCCGCCCGAAACCACCACTTCCTCGGTCACTTGGCCGACCTTCAGTTGCGCGTTTTCGGTGACGGTCGTGGCAACGTCAAGCTTCAAATCCCTAACAACATAGCTTTCAAAGCCGTTCGCGTGAACGGTTACCTGGTATGACCCCGGAAGAAGTCCGGGCATCACGTAATAGCCGCTTGCATCGGTCTTCGTCGTTATATCGACGCCCGTATTCTGATTGTGAATCATCACCGTTGCACCGGGTACGGCGGAGTTCGATGTATCCGTCACCGAACCTTGCAGCGTGGCGGTTGATTGCGC
>JBAQYT010000102.1:0-59639 GCA_049787175.1 Candidatus Acidiferrales bacterium
TCTCCCACGGCGACACGAACTGCCCCTTTTTGATGTTCACCGCCCGCCCCGTTTTGCCCGCCGCAATCAGTAAGTCCGTCTGCCGGCACAAAAACGCGGGAATCTGAATCACGTCGCACACTTCCGCCGCAGCCGCCGCCTGCGCCGCTTCATGCACGTCCGTCAAAATCGGCAACGCAAATTTCTTTTTGACCTTCGCCAGGATCCGCAGCCCTTCCTTCATTCCCGGGCCGCGAAATGAACTCACCGACGACCGGTTAGCCTTGTCGTATGACGCCTTGAATATCAATGGCAGCCGCAGCTCTCGCGCGATCGCCGCCAGCCGCTCCGCCGTCATCATCGCATGCGCTTCGCTTTCGATGACGCACGGCCCCGCAATAAAAAACAGCGGCGCGCCTGCTCCCATCTTTATGCCACCAACCGAAAAGCCGTTTCTTTTTTCAGCCATTCTCATCCGTTTCGGGTGCCCCATCCTTCACGTTTTCTGTGAAGGGTGGGTTGTGTCGCTCATTTTCCTGCGCGAATTATGCCTGAAACTCCCATCAATGCCAAAACATGCGCTTCTTTCCAAAGTCTCGCGATTTCACGCAACGCCTTCGCTCGTTCGGGAGCGCGCGCGCCCAGATCCGGCATCGGCCTTCGTCGCGTAATAATCGCTGCGACTCCAATCAATAGAATGATCAGCACCAAACTTCCCGAACTACCCTCCGCATAAGTCTTTGCTCCCGTCCATCCCCCGCTCAATTCCACCGCCGCCACGCTAATCAAAATACACAGCGTCAATGCGATTTGAAAACTCCTCTCACGTACCACGCCTGACACACGCCGCCAAAAGCCGTGTGGCTCATTTTGCGGACTCTTCACCGCCCCCGCCCCTGTCTTTTTTTCTTCCTTCATCGCGTCAAGCATTCTTTCTTCGTATCTTCTGTACTCTTAAATCCGTTGATCTGGACCACGCCTATCTTCGCCGAAATTTACAATCGTTCGCGCTCAAACCAACCGGAGACCTTCCCTTATCCCTTACCTACTGTATACGCGCCCTGTGCCGTTTTTGACGCACCTTGCCCGTTCAATTCGCCTGCCATGCCGGGATCAAGGGTGCCTGGATCAGTTTGAATTTTCTTGATCGTGACACAAGGAGTCAAAATTCAAACTGACCCATTTACCGTCCGTTCGGCTCCGGTTTCACCGATTTCCATGTCGGTAAGGGGCAACTCGGCTCAGAGCCCTTTACACCCATGAGATAATGCATAAAGGTCATACTGGATGAAGTTGTTACGGCAGCCCGCGCCCACGCAACCCGCCCACCCGGGAATTCACAAAGCGCCAAGCTCAATTTCTAATCGGTACACGAAATTATTAGAAACTCGCGTAACTAGCACAAAACAAAGACCCGCATCCCGTTCTAATCGGTACAGAATTGCATTTTTCTGCGCGCGCCAGCCCGTTCTTTCCTCCAACTCTCTGCTTACAAATGACTTAACGTCACGCCGTCACACTCTCGGCCACAAATTATTAGAACTCTCCGCAACTCACACAAAACAAGTGGCTTCATTTTTTCTAATCGATAACTTTTGTGCGCTTTTCGCGCCACCAAACACTCTCAAGGAACAATTCTCATGACCGATACGCCTGAACAACGGCGCCCTGAAGCGGAAAGAATGTCCCGCCCGCTGGCCGAAGTTGACCCCGAAGTCGCCGACGCCTTGCACGACGAAGTGCGCCGCCAAGCTACCGGCCTGGAACTGATCGCCTCGGAGAATTTCATCTCCGAAGCGGTGATGGAAGCCATGGGCTCCGTCTTCAGCAACAAATATGCGGAGGGCTACCCCGGCAAGCGCTATTACGGCGGCTGCGAGAATGTTGACCGCGTCGAGCGCCTAGCCATCGAACGCGCAAAAAAACTTTTCGGCGCAGAGCACGCTAACGTCCAAGCGCACTCCGGCACGCAGGCCAATATTTCCGTATATATGTCCGCGCTCCAGCCGGGCGACACCGTTCTCGGCATGAACCTCGCGCACGGCGGGCATTTGACGCATGGCCATCCACTAAATTTCTCCGGCCGCACGTACAAATTCGTTCCGTACGGCGTCACCAAGGAAACCGAACGCATCGACTACGATGAAGTCGAGCGGCTGGCGCACGAGCATAAACCAAAAATGATTGTCGCCGGCGCGAGCGCCTATGCGCGCATCATTGATTTTGCGAAGCTCGCCGAGATTGCGCGCGCGGTCGATGCGCTGTTGTTTGTCGACATGGCGCATATTGCCGGACTCGTTGCCGCGGGAATTCATCCCAGTCCCGTGCCACACGCCGATTTTGTTTCCACCACCACGCACAAAACCTTGCGCGGCCCGCGCGGCGGCATGGTGATGTGCCGCGAAAAATTCGCGAAGGAACTCGACAAGCTGACGTTCCCCGGATTGCAGGGCGGCCCGCTCGAACACATCATCGCGGCAAAAGCCGTTTGTTTGAAGGAAGCGATGGAACCGGGTTTTCGCGAGTATCAAAAGCAAGTGGTCGCCAACGCCCGCGCGCTCGCTGCGGGAATCGCTGCGGCCGGCTTCCGCATCGTTACCGGAGGCACGGACACGCATCTGTTTCTTGTCGATCTGCAATCGCGCGGCATGACCGGACGCGACGCCGAGCTGGCGCTCGAACGCTCCGGCATCACCGTAAACAAAAATGCGATTCCCTTCGACACGCAACCTCCGATGAAGGCCGGCGGTATTCGTGTAGGGAGTCCGGCAGTCACGACGCGAGGCATGCGCGAAAAAGAAATGGAGCAGATCGCTCGCTGGATCACCGAAGTGCTCTCGCAGATTCAGGCCGCCGCTGCGCCGAGTGCGGCAAAACTTCCGGTCGATACGTCGACAGCCAGCTTGGCGATGGTCTCCGAAGGTGGCCCAGCGAAGGCGCCCGCAATCGCGTCAACGGGCGCGTCTAAAAGCGCTGCGCCCGCCGCCGAAAAAGCGCCGGTGCAACCGTCCGACATCGAGCGCCGCGTGCGCGCGGAAGTTGCAAAATTCGCCGCGCGCTTCCCGCTCTACGCCCGTCGCCTCGCCGAAGCCGACGCCGCCCAGCACGCGAAACCCACTTCGACCACAGCGTGAGCAGCCCGATGGTCGACACGCAATCTGTCATTCCGAGCGAGGATGCAATCGGTGGCAAACGTGACAGGAGGAAACGGATGTGAAGGATCCGTCTGGCTTCATCAAGATCAACATCGCGAACATGCGCTTCATTGCGCGGCTGGAGCGCAATCTTTCGCCTATCACGTGCCAAAAGTTCTGCGCCATCTTGCCTTTTCGCGCAAAGGTGATACAGGCCCGCTGGAGCGGAGAGGCGGCCTGGATTCCTTTGTCCCATTATGATCTAGGAGTTGGGAAGGAAGGAATCACAGGAAACCCCAGCGCAGGGGAGATCCTTTTCCATCCAGCGGACCATTCCGAATGCGAGATGCTCATACCATATGGAAAATCCGCGTTTCGCTGCAAGGACGGAGATCTGGTCGGCAATCATTTCCTGACCATAGTTGAGGGCCAGCAACTGCTCGAAAAGCTAGGCGAACTCGTCCTTTGGCACGGGAGTCAAAACATTGAATTCTCGCACTCGTCTTAATTCTTCTTCCATGCTTAGTTTTGCGGTGAACCAGCGGGTTTCGTACAGGTGATGCTCTGAAGCGCGCACCCAATCCTGGAAAGTTTCCAGAAGCGGTTCACGCGAAAAGGGATTTACGGAGTTTCGATCTTTAGTTCGGTGAAGGCGCCGCCGCGAATTAGAAAAGCGCGGACGGGCTGCGGCGCATCGGGCAACGGTGAAAGAATAAAGTACGGCGTATCCGGATAGAACGCGCGTTCGACGTCGCTGCGTGATGGGGAATTTTCGCCGCGCGGATGCGAGTGATAAATTCCCAATACTTGCAAGTTTGCCGCGCGGATTATTTTCATCACGCGAAATAATTCTGGCGGCGCGATTTCATACGCGGCCGCGGGCTGCGAATCCGCATTCGTTGCGGGGAAAATGTGCGTAATGATTCCGTCGCGCCCAGCAAGCACGCCGCAACATTCCTGTGTTGGCGCTTTCGACGCTTCTTCGCGCATCGCGGAGAGAATCTCGCGCCGGATTCGAACAGCAACAGACACAATGTTGCAGAGAGTATCACGCGTGGGAGAAAACCGAGGCGCTGCTTGCGCAGCGCCCATCGATTCAAGTAAAGAGCTCGCGTCAGCCCGCAAGAAACACGGGCGGGACGTGAGCTACAGACGCCGCTAGGCCTTGGCGGCTTGGCGGCGCAGGAACGTCGGCACGTCGAGATCGTCCGCGGCGACTTCCTGAATCACGTCGGTGACATTGCGCGCGACTTGCGACACCACGTCGGGATGCTGCGATTCCGGCGCGCGCTCCGACTTCCACGTTTTCGGTAGATACGACGGCCGCGTGTGGGTCTTCTTATTGGCCACTTCGCGGAAGCCCGCCGCAATCACCGTGATTTTCACGGACTCCTTCATGGCGTCGTCCATCACCGCGCCGAAAATAATATTGGCGTTTTCGTGCGCGGCTTTTTGGATGATCGAGGAAGCCTCGTGCACTTCGTGCAGGCTGAGCGTCGATGAGCCAGTAACGTTGATCAGAATTCCCTGCGCGCCCTGGATGCAATTATCTTCGAGCAGCGGGCTGTTGATGGCGCGATTGGCCGCGTCGATGGCGCGATTCGAACCCGTGGCGACGGCGGTGCCCATCACCGCATAGCCTTGGCCGGACATGATGGTCTTCACGTCGGCGAAGTCGCGATTGATGATGCCGGGAATGGTGATGATGTCGCTGATGCCCTGCACTGCCTGGCGCAAAATGTCGTCGGCGATGCGGAACGCCTCGAAAAAGCTGGTGCCGTGCTCGACGCATTCCATCAGGCGCTCGTTGGGAATCACGATAACGGTGTCGACGCAGCCGATCAGTTCGCCGAGGGCTTGCTCGGCTTGCTGCATGCGGCGCTTGCCTTCGAAGGCGAACGGCTTGGTGACGACAGCAACGGTCAGTGCGCCGAGCTCGCTCGCGAGATTGGCTACGACGGGCGCAGCTCCGCTGCCCGTGCCGCCGCCGAGACCGCCGGTGACGAAAACCATATCCGCGCCGTCGAGCGCTTCGAGGATTTTTTCCGTATCCTCGAGCGCTGCTTTGCGACCCATCTCAGGATTCGCGCCCGCGCCCAAGCCTTTGGTGAGCTTGGTGCCAAGCTGCAATTTGAGCGGCGCTTGCGAAAGCTTCAACGCTTGCAAGTCGGTATTGGCCGCAATGAATTCCACGCCTTCGACCTTGGCGCGAATCATGCGGTTCACGGCATTGCAACCCCCGCCGCCGACGCCAATCACTTTGATTCGGGCGCCGTTTTGTGGTTCCTCACTGAATGAAACGCGAAGTCCTGCATCTTTAGGCGTCATGCTTCCTCCCTCAGTCCCCGGTGAAAATTTACCCGCTCAATTCCCCGCAAAAAGACTTTTCAATTTTTCCGTCCAGCCGCCGGAACGTTGCGCCGCATGCCGCCGCGCGCGCGCGCCGTAAAGCACCAAGCCGACGGCAGCCGAGTACTCGGGCTGAGAAACCCCTTCGGTGATCTCGCCCAAACCGCGCGGCGAGGCAAGCCGCACGGGGAGACGAAAAACTTTTTCCGCAAGCTCGATGAGCCCGCGCAGCCGGGCGCCGCCGCCCGTGAACACGAGGCCCGCGGGAATCTGCGAATCGAGCCCGGCACGGCGCAGTTCGTCGCGCAGCATGGTCAAAAGCTCTTGCGCGCGCGGCTCAACAATCTCGCAGAGATTGCGCGTGAAAACCGTGCGCGGCGGGCGGTCGCCGACGCTGCCAATTTCGATGGGCGTGTCCGCGCCCATCATTTCATGCCACGCGCAAGCGTGCTGGCGCTTGATGCTTTCGGCTTCCGGAATCGGCGTACGCAAACCGACGGCGAGATCGTTGGTGAAATGATCGCCGCCGATGGGAACGGCCGCGCTGTGGCGCACCATGCCGCCGGAAAAGGCGATCATCTCCGTGGTGCCTCCGCCGATATCGAGCAGGCAGCAGCCGAGTTCGCGCTCGTCCTGGGTGAGGCAAGCTTCGGCGGAAGCGAGCGGTTCGAGCACGGTGTCGCTGACCACAATACCCGCTTTGTTTACGGCGGTGACCACATTCTGCGTGGCCGTGGCCGACGCGGTGACGATGTGCACATCCACTTCGAGCTTTTGACCGACCATGCCGATGGCATCGCGAATGTTATCCTGCGAATCCACGAAGAATTCCTGCGGCAAGACATGCAAGACTTCGCGATCTTCGGGCAACTTCACGCTTTTCGCCACCTCGACGGCGCGACGAACGTCATCCCGATGAATGTCGCGGGGCCGCTGTCCCAGGGCGATGCCGCCGCGGCTGTTCACACCGCGCACGTGGCTGCCAGCGATTCCAATCAACGCGGATTCCACCGGAACGCCCACAATATTTTCCGCTTCCTCGACGGCGCGCCGGATGGAACTGACGGCAAGTTCAAGATTCACAATCTGTCCTTTGCGCCAGCCTTTGGATTCGGCCGCGCCAAGTCCGGCAAATTTCACGCCGCCCTGCTCCTCGATTTCACCCACGAGCGCGCACGTCTTCGTGCTACCGATATCCAGTCCTACCAAGTAACGATCCTTTTTCCCCAAAACTGCTGCTCCCCTCAATTTCGCAAAAAATAAATCGCGGCCAGAAACTAATTGGCGTTGTGTTTCTTCGCCCGGCGCGCTGACTTTGATGCTGGCTTCAATTTTGTTCTCGCTCTGGACTTCGCCTTTGGCGCTGCTCTGTGCACGGCACTCGGCGCTTTTGGCTTGGCCTCTGACGCAAGCGGAGGCTCCGACGCGATCCGAGGCTGCGGCAGCGGCGAGGCTACAACGGGCGCGGCCTTCGCGACCGGCTGCAAAACCGGCGAAGGGTTCTCCGGATTCACAACAACTTCTTTTTCGAATCGCAAATCCACCGACGCGACGCGGCCCGCCGCTTGTTCCCATTGACCGATGTTGTTCAACAGAACTTGGAACTTGTCGTGAAAATCGCCGTTGCCGAAGTGCACCAAGAGCGCGCCCGGCACCGCGGCGTTGGCGCCTTGCAGGCCCGCAAAGGTGGCCTGAACGTCACTGGCGTCGGAGAGATCAATCTCGCTTACGGAATCGCCCGCATCCGTCCGAACCTGGCGAATCTGGTTCATGAAATCCGACATGAGCTGCATGCGGCGGGCGCGATCCTCGCGAGGCATGGCGGCAGTGATGCCGGTGACCACGGGAAAGCGGAAGTCGGCCTCGATCGGGCGATCCAAAATCATTCCTTGATTGTCCACGAGAAACAGATCCGCTCCGTCGCGCAGGAAAGCGATCGGTGTTCGCTCCACGATTTCCACTTCAATACGATTGGGCAGCGCGCGGCGCACAATGGCGCTTTCAACCCATGGAAGCGCTTCGATTTCGGCGCGGCGCTTGGCGAGCGGCACGCGAAGAACGCTGCGGCCACGATCGGATGAAAAAATCTCGAGCACGCTCGAACGCGCGACGAAATGATTGTCGCTCAGGTCCACCTGGCTGGGACTTGCGAGGGCCATCGCGGGAGAAGTAAGCAAAAATTCTCCGATGGCGAAAAGCGCGCCCGCGCATGCGGCGGCGAGAACGACAATGAACGCAACGCGGAAGTAGCCCTTCCAGGCTTTCTTGCCGAACTTCCGCCGCTTGATCTCAACCGGCCTTTGCCGGCGGAGATAGCGCGGCTCTTCCTCCGCGAGCACTTCTTGCGGATAAGCTTCCGTTTCAATTTTTTTCAGTTTCGCCAAACTGTGTTCCGTCCTCTTACAACTTTTATGTTTGCAGTAGTAACCTCAGGGGTTAAAACCCCTCATTTTGCTGCTTTGTTCAGCACGGTTAAAACCGTGCCCTGACGAAAAACCCGCCCCGACTCGCGCGCTGCTTACGGCGTTACGCGCGTCTTCGGCTGCTCCGTGCCAAGCAACAATGCCAGTTCATCCAGCGAGCGATTCACGGTGCCCGCGCCGATGGCCAAAATCGCGTCGCCCGGCTGGGCTTCACGCAAAAGAATCTCGACTCCCTTTTGCAAGGTATTCGAAAACACGACATTCTTATGGCCCGCGGCGGAGATTGCTTCCGCGAGTCTTTGGCCGGTGACGCCATCGATGGGCGCTTCTCCGGCCGCGTAGATTTCGGAAACGACAAGGACGTCGGCCAAATTGAAGGCGCGGCAAAAATCGTCCCAGAGATGCCTGGTGCGCGTGTAACGATGCGGCTGGAACAGCACGAGGAGGCGTTTGTAGTTGCAGCCGCGCGCGGCTTCGAGGGTAGCTCGAATTTCCGCCGGGTGATGGCCGTAATCGTCGATCAAAGTGACGCCCGCGAACGTGCCCTTGATTTCGAAGCGGCGTCCAACGCCAGCGAATTTCTGGAGGCCTTCGCGAATCAGGTCCGCGGGAATGTTGAGATAAAGTCCCACAGCGGCAGCGGCCGCGGCGTTGCGAACGTTATGAATTCCCGGCGGCGAAGGCAGATGGAATTTGCCAAGGTCGTCTCCGTGATAGGTGAGACGAAAATGGCTCTCGAGGCCGGCGAGCTCGATATCGCTGATAACCAAATCGGCCTGGTTCGAAACGCCATACGTGACGATCGGGCGCTTGACGCCGGGCAAAATCGCTTGCACGTTCGGCTCATCGAGCGAGAGCACAACCGCGCCGTAAAACGGCACACGATTCACGAATTCGAGAAACGTGGATTGAATTTCTTCGAGCGAATGGTATTGGTCAAGATGCTCGCGGTCGATGGTGGTGACAACAGCGACGACCGGAGCGAGCAGCAGGAATGAGCGATCGCTCTCGTCGGCTTCCACGACCATGTAATCGCCCTGTCCGGCGCGTGCGTTGGTTCCGGCGGCGTTGACGCGCCCGCCGACAACAAAGGTGGGGTCAAATCCCGCGGCGGCAAGAACGGACGCGACCAGCGAAGTAGTGGTGGTTTTCCCGTGCGCTCCAGCAACGGCGATGCCGTATTTCAAACGCATCAGCTCCGCGAGCATTTCGGCGCGCGGAATCACGGGGATTTTCTGTTTACGAGCTTCGACGATTTCGGGATTGTCAGGACGAACCGCGGAGGAAGACACGACGACTTGCGCGCCATGGACGTGTTGAGCTTCGTGGCCATCGAAAATTCGCGCGCCAAGATTGCGCAGCCTCTCGGTGATGGCGGAGGGCTTGACGTCCGAGCCGGAGACCGCGTAACCGAGAGCCAGCAGGACCTCGGCGATGCCGCTCATGCCGCTGCCGCCGATGCCGATCAAATGAATGCGCTGAAAATTTCCGAATGGAATGGTCATTTGCGAACGACCCCCTCGATGATGTCCACGATGTCGGCGACGGCTCGTGGACGTCCGAGCGCGTGCGCGCGCTCTTCGATTTCCTCGATTTTGGGGGGCTGGCCCGCTACAGCGGACTGGTCCAAAAGAGAAAGAATCTCCTTTGCCAGGCGCTGCGGTTTCAACTGGTCCTGCGGAATCACGCGCCCGGCGCCGGATTGCGCCATGAACTGGGCGTTGCGAAGCTGATGACTGTCCGTGGCAGCGCCGAAAGGGATGAAGATGGCGGCACGCCCAGCGGCGGCAACTTCGGCCACCGTGATGGCACCTGACCGGCAAACGATCAGGTCGGCCTGTGCGAACCTTTCCGCCATATTCCCGATGAAGGGACTGACCTCCGCATTGAATTCGAGCCGAGCATAGGCTTCGCGAACCGCATTATAGTCGTGTTCACCGGTCTGATGCACGACGAAAAGCTGATTTTTTTTGGGGACGAGCAATCCCAAGGCGCCGATCATGGCTTCGTTGATGGCGTGGGCGCCACGGCTGCCGCCGGTGACGAGGAGCGTGAATAGAGAGCGGTGCGGACGATGCCGCGGAGCATTGAAAAATTCGGCACGCACGGGATTGCCGGTGGCGGTTGCTTTGGAGCCAAAGCGCGCGGCGGTTTCGTTGAAGCCGGTGGCGATGCGCGTCGAGAAGCGCGCCAGCAGGCGATTGGTGAAGCCGGGTTCGCGATTCGGCTCAAAAAGCACGGTGGGCACGCCACGCATGGCCGCGAGCATCATCATGGGGCCCGATGCGTAACCGCCGACGCCAAAAGCGGCGCTGAATTCGAATTCGTGGCGGCGCAATATCTCAGCGGAGTCCCACAAACCCAGGCCCAGCATCGCCGTATTGCGAACCAATTTCATTCCGCCAATTCCCTTTAGGCCCGCGACGCGAATGGTTTCGAGCGTCAGACCCGCTTCCGGCACTAATTTCGCTTCGAGACCGTTTTGCGTGCCGACCATCAAGACTTCCCTCTTCGCCGACGCGTTCGACTTTGTGTTCATTGGGCCGCGCCGCAGCCATTCTTGCGCGACGGCGATGGCCGGAAAAACGTGGCCGCCGGTTCCTCCGCCGGCGATGAGCAGCTTCGCGACATCTGTCATACAGGCGCCATACGCGCGAACTTAAACTGCTTCCGCGTGCTGGCTGATGTTCAACAGCACGCCTGTCGCAAGCAGCATCACCAGCAAACTAGAGCCGCCGTAGCTGATAAACGGAAGCGGAATTCCCTTGGTCGGCACCAGCCCAAGAACGACGCTGAGATTCACAAGCGCCTGACCCGCGACGAGCGTGGTTATTCCCAGGGCAAGCAGACGACCGAAGGCGTCGGGCGCGCGAAACGCGGCGCGAAAGCCGCGCCAGGCGTAGATTCCAAACAGCGCGACGATGACAAGCGCGCCGATGTACCCGAGCTCTTCGCAAGTGACCGCGAATATGAAGTCGGTGTGCGCCTCGGGCAGATAAAATAGCTTCTGCTTGCTCTCCATCAAGCCGACGCCCGTGAGGCCGCCCGAACCCACGGCGATGAGCGATTGCAAGAGCTGAAAGCCGCGCCCTTGCGGATCCGCATCCGGCGAGAAGAAGGCCAAGACGCGGTCGTAGCGATATTGCGCGTGAATGATCAGCAGATAAATTGCAGGCACAGCGGCGGCGGCGAGTCCGGCGATGTACTTCAGCGAGAGGCCTGCTTCAAAGAGCATCGCAAGGGCCACGAGAAAAATCATGCAGGATGTGCCCATATCCGGCTCGCGGAGAATCAGAGCGAGCATCACGACCACCGGCCCCAGCGCGGGCAGAAGCGTGCGCTTCCAGTCGTTCACGCCGGCGCTGCCCGGGCGCAGGCGCAATTCCAAAAACCACGCGAAATACAGAATCACGACGAGCTTTGCAAACTCCGACGGCTGCAGGCTGACCGGCCCGATGTGAATCCAGCGATGCGTGGCGTGGGTGCGGTCGAGGAACAGCACACCGATGAGCATGAGAAGCACCAGCGCGATGCTGGGATAAATGATGCGCGGGGCGCGGAATTTGCGATAGTCGAAGTGCATCAGGCGGATCATTCCAAACAGGCCGATAGCAAGAAAAACGAGCTGGCGCTCGAGAAACACATAGCCGTTGCCGTACATTTGTTTGGCGGTGACGGCGGAGGCGCTGAAGACCATTACCACGCCGATCAAACACAGCGCCAGCGTGACTCCGAATAGCTTGCGATCCGGCTGCAAACTTCGCGGCATGCTTATCCTTTCCTTGTCGAACTCTGAACTGCGCTTTCGGCGGCGAGGCGCGCGACAATTTCCTTGAATTCACGCCCGCGCTGCTCGAAATTCTCGTACTGATCGAAACTGGCGCACGCCGGGGCTAAGAGCACCGTGTCACCAGGAATGGCATGTTCCAGCGCCGCCGTGACGGCGCGTTCGAGCGTGCCAGCGCGTTGCATTTGGGCTGCGCCGTCGAGTTCCGCAGCTATTTTTTCGGCTGCCGCGCCGATCAGCAGAACCAGCTTCGCTTTTTGCCGCAAAGGTTCGCGCAGCGGTGCGTACGGACTGCCTTTGTCTTTTCCGCCCAGAATGACAAAAAGCGAACCGGGAAAAGCGTCGACGGCCTTCAGGGTTGCGTCCACGTTCGTTGCTTTGGAATCGTTGTAGAAGCTGACGCCGCCGATGTCGGTGACGAATTCGAGGCGATGCTCGACGCCGGGAAAAGTCCGCACCGCGGCTTCGATCGCATCGGTGGGGGCGCCAGCGAGAATCGCGGCCGTCGAAGCGGCCAGGACATTTTCCAGGTTATGCTCGCCGCGCAACGGAATATCGCTGCGGCGCATGAGAACGCTTTCGCTGCCTTCACGACGGAAAAGAATCTGCTCCCCGCGCAAAAACGCTCCGGCCACGAGGCGTTTCTGACGGCTGAACCAGAATGTCTGCCCTCGCGCGAGACCGCGCTGCGCGACTTGCGGGTCGTCGGCGTTCAATACAGCAGCATCGCGGTCGAGCATGTTCTGAAATAATTTTTGCTTGGCGCGCGCATATTCGTCGAACGAGCCATGCCGATCGATGTGGTCTGGCGTGAGATTGAGCAGCACGCCTACATCGGGACGAAATGCATCGATCGTTTCGAGCTGAAAGCTGCTGACTTCCGCGACGGTTACGGTCGAATCGCTTGACGCTTCCACGCGAGCGAGCAGCGGCGTGCCGATGTTTCCGCCGACCAGCACAGGAATCTTCGCCGATTGCAAAATGTGGCCGGCGAGAGCGGTGGTGGTGGTTTTTCCGTTTGAGCCGGTGATGGCCACGAGCTTCCCGCGCAGCAAGCGCCAGGCAAGCTCGATTTCGCTCCAAACAGGGATGCCGCGATTCCGCGCCAGTTCCAAGCCTGGCAATTTCGCTGGCACTCCAGGGCTGACGATGATGAGGTCCTGATTCACAAAAACGTCAGGGCGCGAGGCGGCGAACTCCAGCGCCACGCCGGCGGCTTGCAACTTTTCCGCAGTGCTCGCCAGCGCCGTTTCCGGCTTTTCATCGATCCCGGTCACACGCGCACCGTACGCCGCGCAAAAAAGCGAGACAACGATTCCCGTTCGCGCCAGTCCGACGACCAGCACGCGCTTGCCTTCGAGTTCCACGCCCAACCGCACGAATTTACCTCAGTTTCAAAGTAGTCAGCGAAAACAGCGCGAAGACCAGCGCCGCGATCCAGAATCGCACAATGATTTTCGATTCGCTCCAGCCCATCAGCTCGAAGTGATGGTGCAGCGGGGCCATGCGAAACACGCGTTTGCCGCGCAGCTTGAACGAACCCACTTGAATAATCACGGAAAGCGCTTCGACCACGAATATGCCGCCGATAAAAAGCAGCAGGATTTCCTGTTTGATGATTACGGCGGTCACGCCGATGACGCCGCCGAGCGCCAACGAGCCCACATCGCCCATGAACATCTCCGCGGGATGCGCGTTGTACCAAAGGAAGCCAAGCGACGCACCCACAACGGAGCCGCAGAAAACCGTGAGTTCGCCGACTTGTGGAATTCTCTGAATGTCCAGATATTCCGCGAATCGGGCGTGGCTGCTGACGTATGTCAAAACGGTGAGCGCGCCAGCCGCTACGAGCACGCAGCCAATGGCCAGCCCGTCCAGGCCGTCGGTCAAATTCACGGCGTTCGAAGCGCCGACGATGACAAACACGAGGAACACAACAAATGGCACGAACGCCAACGGCCAGATGTGCGCGTGCACAAGAAGCGAGCGCACCACCAAATCAGGATGGAGCTTTTTGAAAAACGGCACGCTCAGTTCCGTCGAGTACGCGCCGCGCTGCTGCAGCGACAGCAGAACGGCTCCTACCGCAACGCAGGTCAGCACTTGATAAAAGAATTTCGCCTTGGGACGCAGGCCCATGCTGCGTTTACGCACGACTTTATTGTAATCGTCGACAAAGCCGATGATCGCGAAAGCCACGGTTGCGCCCATCGCGAGCAGAGCATAGGGGCTGTGCAGGTCCGCCCAAAGCAGCGTGGGTATAACGATAGCGGCAACGATGAGAATTCCGCCCATGGTCGGCGTGCCGGCCTTGGCCTGATGCCGCTGCGGCCCCTCGGCGCGGATAAATTGCCCAATTTGACGTTGACGCAGACGCCTAATTGTCCACGGTCCAAACACCAGCGTTAAAAATAGCGCCGTCAGGCTGGCAGCAGCGGTGCGGACAGTGATGTAGCGGAACACATTCAGCGGGCTGTAATGCGGGCGGAGGATTTCGACGAAGAGGTAATAGAGCATCTTAGCCGTTCCTCTCGCGCGTTGCGTGAACCACTTCGCGGCCCGTCTCCGCAAGCGGGAACTTTTCTCGCAGTCGCGCGGCTATGGATTCCATGTGCACGCCGCGCGACCCTTTGATGAGCACCAAATCTCCGGGTGCGATGAATTCCGCGAGTTTCTGCGCCGCTTCTTCGGACGAAGCGAACATTTGCGTCTGCTCCGCTGGATGGCCAGCCTCGATGGCCCCTTGCACGATTCGTTCCGCGTCACCGGCGACGCCGAAAATCCAGTTGATTTCCCCGTTTGCCGCAGCGTACTTGCCCGTTCTCTCGTGCAACTCGCCGGAAGCCGGACCAAGCTCACGCATTTCGCCAGCAACCAGAATGCGCCGGTGGTAGCCGGGAGTGGCGCTGAGCAAGTCGATCATACGTTCGAGGGCCATAGGATTGGAGTTGTAGCAGTCGTTGATCACGGCAAATCCAGGAGCAAATTTCATGAATTCGCCACGCATGGAAGCCGGCTGAAGCGCTGGAAGTGCTTTCTTTGCAATGGCGGCGGTGATGCCCCATTCGCTCGAGGCGGCGAGAGCGGCGAGGGCGTTCAAGACGTTGTGGCGGCCGGCGAGCGGCAGGCGGAGGCGCGCCAATTCGTTCGGACTTTCATAATCGAATACGGAACCATCCATGCCGCGATCCGCGATGTTTTCCGCGCGGAATTCCGCTGCTTCGGACAGGCCGTAGCGCAGGACGCGGCCGCGGAAACCCTCGGCGAACCGCGACACGCGGGGGTCATCCGAGTTGAGCACGGCGACCGGTTCAGCCCCTCCCAAGCCCTCGATTAGCTCGCGTTTGGCTAGCGCAATTTCATCCACAGAGGAAAAAAATTCCAGGTGAACCGGGGCCACGTTGGTCACCACGCCCACATCCGGCTGGGCGATTTCCGCCAGCCGCGCGAGTTCGCCACGGTGGGACATCCCCAGTTCCACGACAGCGGCGTCGTGTTCGTCGGTGAGACGAAAAAGCGTCAGCGGCAAGCCGTATTCGTTATTCAGGTTCCCCTCGGACTTCAAAATGCGAAACCGCGCGGCCAGCAGCGCCGCAAGAATTTCCTTAGTGGTTGTTTTCCCCGCGGAACCCGTAACCGCAGCGATGCGCCGTCCCGGCTTCGCTTTGCGCCACTGGTCGCAGTAAGCGCGCGCGGAATCTTGCAATCCGCGCAACGTATCTTCAACCACCAGAAGCTTGCCGCGAATCTCTTCGGGGTATTTGGCGGCGCGCCGGGCTTCGACCACAGCCGCAGCGGCTCCACGCTCGAAAGCCGCGGCGACGAAATCATGTCCATCGAAGCGCGGTCCGCGTATGGCGACAAAAAGCTCTCCGCGCTCGATGCTTCGCGAGTCAATCGAGACACCGGCCAGCCGGGCCACGGAATCGGCGCGCGAGGGAGTTGCAACACCCAGAGCATGCGCCACATCTGCCACCGTCCACCGCATCGTCTCTCCACAGGGCTGGACGCCACCGTTTCCGGGCAACCTGTTTGAACTCCTACTACTCTTTCACCGCGCCGCCGTATCCGTGCCCGCGCAAGATGCGGCGTGCGATTTCGCGATCGTCAAACTCAACCGGCCCGTCGCGAAGAACTTGATAGGTTTCGTGCCCTTTGCCCGCGAGCAGAACGATGTCGCCGGGCTTGGCCTCATTCATCGCCATCTCGATGGCCTTCTCGCGGTCCGCTTCCACGCGGTATTTCGCGCCGGTTTTCTGCAGGCCGACGAGCACGTCATTGATGATGCGCAGCGGATCTTCGCTTCGCGGATTATCGCTGGTCAAAATGACCAGGTCGCTCAAGGTTCCGGCGGCCTCGCCCATCAGCGGCCGTTTGGTGCGGTCGCGATCGCCGCCGGCGCCAAAGAGCGTGATGACGCGGTTGTTCGCGGACAATTCGCGCGCGGTCGAAATCAGATTGCGCAGCGCGTCGTCGGTGTGCGCGTAATCCACAATCACTAGGAAAGGCTGCCCCGCAGCGATGCGCTCGAATCTTCCCGGGACGCTTTCCAACTCGCGGATGCCACGTTCGATGGCGGCGCTGTTTACGTCGAGAGCGATTCCGGCGCCGACAGCGGCGAGAATGTTGTACACGTTGATTTTACCGACCAGCAGTGATTGCACTTCAATTTTTCCGGCAGGCGTTTGCGCGGTGAATTCCAGCCCAGAAAACGACAGCGGATATTTCTGCGCTTTGATCTGCGCGCCATTTTTCAGGCCATAGGTGAAAGTGCGCCGCGCAATTCCTTCGAGCTGCTTCCCATAAGGATCATCGGTGTTGATGACGCCCACGTCGGCCGGACCCGCGCCGGTGCCTTCGAACAACCGCCGCTTGGCCGCGAAATATTCTTCGAAGGATTTGTGATAATCGAGATGGTCGCGCGTCAAATTCGTGAATACAGCAGCGGCGAAGTGGCAGCCCCACAGGCGGTCCATGGCGAGCGCGTGGGAGCTTGTCTCCAGAACAGCCGCTTGGCCGTTTTCGTCGCGCACTTCCGCGAACATCTGCTGCAAATCGAGCGATTCGGGGGTGGTATTGACGGCCTCGCGGCGGCCTCGCGGCGTTCGCGCGCCGATGGTGCCGATCAGCCCCGTGCGCATTCCACTGGCGCGCAGAATCGAATCGACCAGATAGGTTGTGGTGGTTTTTCCGTTCGTTCCAGTGACGCCCACAAGCCGCAGAGCATTCGCTGGATGACCATAAAAATTTGCGGACACGGTTGCCAGCACTCGGCGTTGCGCGCCGGGCTGAATCTGCACCCAGGCAATTTCCGCCGGCAATTGAGCATTGCGCGGCTCTTCGCTGGCAATGGCTACGGCGCCGTGTTCCAGAGCATTGGCGACGTACTTGCTGCCATTCTCTTTTTCGCCTTTCAATGCAAAGAAGACCGCGCCCGGCGTCACTTTTCTGCTGTCATACGCAACCGATCGAATTTCTATTTTGTCCGAGCCGCGAATCGCGGCGATCTCTGCGCCCGAGAACAAATCCGCCAATTCCATGGTCCGCTCAGCGATTGCCGCTCCTCCGCTCTTCGTTCCTGAATTTCCCTTGCTGCTCAATGTGATCCTTTTACCCTGTTAATTGTTGCTTCCCGATGCGCCTGAAGCATTAGCGCTGCGACCGAAATGTACGAGGACTTTGGTTCCAGGCAGAACTTTGATGCCCGGGTCTAGACTCTGGTCCAGCGCGACGCCGTCCCCGACAAGAATGGGCATCAGGCCGAGGCGCGAACACGCTTCGATAACGGCGCGCACGCTCTGGCCGGTCAAACGCGGCACGGTGACCGCCTGGCCTTCCGCAATGGCCACAGTGGATGAAACTGGCACGGTCGCACCGGCCGTTGCTCCGGCGGTTTCGCCCAGCGCGTCAGAGTTGACACTGCGCTTCGGGCGCGGCGTGAAGTTCAGACCAGCAGGGACACGCGATTTCTCTTGCAGCGATGCCTTCTTGAGAGTGGGCATCTCCGGCATGTCGTGGGGAACATTCAGGTACGCCAGCACCTGTTCGGTAATTTGCTTGAATATGGGACCAGCCGTCGGGCCGCCCTCGTGTCCGCCCACGGGAGAGTCGAGATTCACAAGAATCGTTACCACCGGACTGTTCACCGGCGCATAGCCGATGAAAGAGGCGTTGTACTCCGTCTTCGAATATCGTCCCGTCGCGGGATCAATTTTTTGCGCCGTGCCGGTTTTCCCAGCGGCGGTATAGCCAAACGGCTGCGCGAAACCTTTGCCAGTCCCTTCGAGAACAACTTTCTCCATAATGTCGCGCATGGTCGCTGCGGTGCTTTCGTCGATCACGCGGCGAGGATCGGGATTGCCTTGCATCACCAATTCGCCGCCGCGCATTACCTGACGAATGATCTGCGGCTTGCGCAGTGTTCCGCCATTGGCAATCGCCGATTCCGCGGAAATCATCTGAACAGGCGTGACGCTGATTTCCTGTCCGATGGCGATGGATCCAATGGAGCTAGCTGTCCATTCGTCAACGGGGCGCAGTAATCCGCGGTTCTCGCCAGGCAGCTTGATTCCGGTCATTTGACCGAAACCGAAGCTGCGAATGTACTGGTAATACTTCGGGGCGCCCAAGCGTAGCGCCACTTTAATCGAGCCGACGTCGCTCGAGTGCACCAGGATTTGCTCCACGGACAACAGGCCAAACGGATGCCAGTCGTGAATCAGCCTTCCTGCTACGACGATGGAGCCCATTTGGCAATCAACGATTTGGCTCGACTGAACGACGCCCTCTTGAAACGCGGAGGAAAGCAAAATCGTTTTGAAGATCGAGCCAGGCTCGTACGCAGAAGAAACCGCGCGGTCGATGAAATCCTCGGGCGGATACGCGTGCGCATTGTTAGGATCGAAGGCCGGCCAATTCGCAACCGCCAGCAACTGGCCGGTATTTGGGTCCTGCACAACCACCGAGCCGCCTTTGGCGTGTGTCCTAGCCAGCCCATCGGCAAGCGCCTTTTCGGCAATGTATTGAATTGTCTGGTCGATGGTGAGGACAACAGTGTCGCCGCTGTCCGAAGGCATCTCACTGCGGTCCAGGTATTGCCGCCGGGCGTCGGCCAGCACGAGGACGCGGCCCGGGCGCCCACGGATTTCCTTGTCCAGAGAATATTCAATACCGCCTAAGCCGTGCTCATCCACATCGACATATCCGAGCACCGCTGCAGCGAGGGCGTGCTCCGGGTAGAAGCGTTTATTTTCCTTCTGGAAGTAAATTCCCCGCAAATTGAGCGCCTGGATGCGCGCCGCCTGTTCCGGCGTGATCTTCCTCGCAATCCAAACGAAGGAACGCGACTCGGCCAACTTTTGCTGGATTTCGTCCGCGGGTGTACCCAGCACGTGCGAGAGCAGCCGCGCCACCATGTCAGGGTCGGTGATTTCCGCCGGGTCCGCGAAACAGGAATCGACCGGGATGCTCATCGCCAATTCACGGCCGTTGCGATCGTAGATCGGCCCGCGCATCGGGCTCACTTCAATAATTCGCTCTTGCTGACGATTGGCGCGTTCGAGATAGTCGCGATAGCGAAACAACTGCAGGTAGCTGAGGCGGCCCACAACTGCCAACATCCAAACCAATGCGAGGCCAAAAACTACAAACAAACGGAGACGGGAACTGCTCTGCGCCATGGACTCCGGCCCAAATCGAAAATGCTTTTCATTTCGCAATGCGGCGATCCGCTGCGTCACGCCGCCTTTGGGCGGTTCGCCCGAAGTCTATGCGCAAAGCAACAAGCTTCGCAGGTTCACGGCTGCGTCGGCACGCGCTGCGCCAAGTAAGCATCGCGAGGAACATCCGCCGTAGGAAGATATTGCGCCGGAACCGATACGGTCATTCCGAGCTGCTGGCGCGCAATGGCATCGATGCGCATCGGCGAGGTCAGCGAAGCCGCCTCCAGATGAAGCTGCTGATTGAGCTCCAACGCCTGCGTCTGCCGTGACTTCAGATCCTCGAGCTGATAGCGCAATTGGATGTCTTGAAAATGCTGCCAGGTATAGAGCAGCGCGCAGGATGCCAGCGCCCCAGCCCAAGCCATGCGCCGCGCATATTCGCGCCACCGCGATGCCGCCGGCCGCGAGAGTCGCGAATTGTCTATGCGCTTTGAAGTGTAAAATTCGGTCATGACACTTTCCTTTTCTCGTTCTCTTCTTCCACGTCGCTGGCACGCTTCTCGATCACGCGCAACTTCGCACTTCGCGCGCGGGGGTTGTTGCGCACTTCAGATTCCTCGGCCTGGACGACCTTCTTCGTGAGGATCGTGAAATCGCCGGTCCGCGCGAGATGCTGAAACGCGTGCTTGACCATGCGATCTTCGAGCGAGTGGTAACTCAAAATGGCCCATCTCGCTCCTGGAGATAAAGTGGCGGGGGTCCGGGTAAGAAACTGCCCGAGTTCCTCCAACTCTCGATTCACCGCTATCCGCAGCGCCAGAAACGTTTTTGTCGCGGGGTGCAGTCTCTGCCTTCCCCTTGCTTTTCGGGCCCCTACCACAACCGTTGCCAGGTGCTCAGTGTCGCGGATCGGCCGCGCGCGTAGAATTGCCCTGGCGATCTTGCGTGATTCGTGCTCTTCTCCGAATTTGTAGAGCACGTCGGCCAGCTTGGTTTCCGGCCAATGATTCACAATCTCTTCCGCCACAAACGGATAATCCGGGTTCATGCGCATGTCCAACGGTCCGCCCCAGCGGAACGAAAATCCGCGCTCCGGAGTATCCAGCTCCAGCGACGAAACTCCCAGATCGGCCACAACTCCGTCGAACTTCGGCAGCTTCAGCTCGCTCGCCACTTCGTCGATCTTCGAGAAATCTGTGTGCACCAGCGTTACCCGCCCTTCAAATTCCTTCAACCGCTCCCGCGCGATGGCCAGCGCTTGCGGATCCCGATCCAGCCCCACCAGATGCCCTGTTTTCAGCCGTTGCAGGATTCCCAGAGCGTGCCCGCCGGTGCCTATCGTCGCATCGACATATGTTCCTTCCGGCTTGACATGCAGCCACTCAACAATGGCTTCAGCCAAAACCGGCGTGTGCAGCACACTCAAAATCTAGATGCCCAGAATGTCCAGAGCCTTCACTTCTTCCGCGCTCAGCGGATTGCTCTTCATCTGCTCCAGGTATCGCGCATGATTCCAGACTTCCAGGTACGTCAGTTGGCCGCTCACCGCGACCTCACCCTTCATTTGCGCCGTATCCCGAAGCACCGGGGGGATCAGAATGCGCCCCTGCCCGTCAAGCTCGACTACTTGCCCGAAATAATTCGTTCGCGCCAGAAATTTCTGCTTGGCCTGATTGTGCGAGGAAAGCTTGGCGAGCTTCTTTTCGATCTCGCCCCATACCTTCATGGGATAGATGCGCGCGTGGTCGCCGTTCTCGCTGGTCACGTAGAACTGCTTGCCATAACGGTGCAATTCGGCGAGAAAATCCGCGGGCACCTTCATGCGCCCTTTCTCGTCCACCGTCGCTAGATGGCTTCCCCGCAGCATTTCCAGCCTTGCTCGATGCGCTTTTCGGTGATTCCCCGCTCATTCACGCCCCAGCCACTTCTTACCACTTTCTCCCACTTGGGGCACGATTCTATGCGGACTTCATTTCTTGTCAAGAGGAATCGCGCGAAAAAGTAAATTTATTTTCAATCACACGCAATCTTTCGCGGCCTTCGCGCCCAGCAATACCGCTATATGTGGTGTGCACAAGCAAGCGAACGCGCAAGAGCTAGGCGAGGCCTTCCATTGAAAACGAAAATTGTGCCGTATGCGTTACGGAGAGGAGCGATTTGATGCGATGCGAAGTTCCGGAACGGAACAGCTATTGCCCAGGACCGGGCCCAGGCCCCTGGCGCAGGTTGGTCATCTTGCGAAGCAGGTCCTGTTCGTTGTCGTCAAGCCCGCGCATGAATTGAGGATCCTGCAGTTCCTGTTGGCGCTGCTGCGGGGTCATTCCGCGCAGGACGCGAAGCCGGCCGTTCAGAAGCTCTCGGCGTTCTTGCGGCAAGTTCTTCCAGCGTGGCAACAGGTCTCGAACGACTTCCTGCTGCTCCTCCGGCGACATTCTTTCCAGGACCTGCTCGCGGTTGCGCATGGCATCGCGCTGCTCCGGGGTCATCTGATTCCAGCGTTGCAGCGTGCGCCGGATTTGCTCTTGACGCTGGGGCGGCAAGCTTTGAAAGCGCGCGTTATTGCGCATGAAGCGCTGTTGTTCTTCCGGAGACATGTCCCTCAGCTTATCTACCCATTTCGGCGGGAGACCCATCATCGAACGAACCGCGGGCTTGTTCTGTAGCTTTTGCGCCTGCTTCTGCTGCCGCTGCGCCTGGCGGGCCTGCGCGCGCGGACCTTGCTGCCGTTGCGCCGCAAAGTATCTCTGCGCGGATGTAGCGTGCGCTGCTGTGAACGTCAATATCAGCGCCGCCAGTGCGCATCCGAATTGGAAAAACTTCTTCACGTGTATTCCATTTCGCCCTTGCGCTTGCCTTTATCTTCTAGCTCTCTCCGCTGCCGGAGCCGGGATCATCCGGCTTTTGCTGTTCTGGCTGCTCCGGCGCCGCCTGCACGCCGGGCAGATCGGAGAGTGCATCGAAGTTGCTGAGCACGTCATAATTTTCCAGCACGCCCAGATCCTTGATCATCCGGAATTGCTCCTCGCTGTTCGCCGCTGAATTTCCCGGGACGACCGGCTTGTTCGGTTGAAGCGAGACGAAAATCGACAGCCCCACCAGCGCAACAACCGCGGCGGCCAATCGCGGCGAGGGCATCAGCCATGTCCAGAGCCTCGGACGCCCCGCGGCGGCAATCCGCTGGCGCAGACGCGCGTCGAAGGCAAAGGACGGCTCTACCGCGGGCACCGTGGCCATCACATCCCACAGCCGCCGGAATTCCTCCGCCCGCTCGCGGCATGCGGGGCACGACTTCAAATGCTCTTCGACTATGCTGCGCTCTTCCGCGCTGGCGCGGCCATCCAGATAGCTGATCAGCGAATTCGACACTTTTTCGCAATTCATGATTGCTTCCCCTCCCCCGCGGGTTGCGCCGCCGGCCTCGCGACCAGCAATGCCAACTGCACCCGCAAGGTTTCATAGGCGCGGAAGAGCAGCGATTTGAGCGCGCTCTCCGAACACCCTAGAATCTTTCCAATTTGTCCGTAATCCATCTCTTCGTATTTGTGCAAAATCACGGCAACGCGCTGCTTTTCCGGCAAAGCCAGGATCGCGGTGCGAATCATTTCGTTGCGCTCGCGCTCGATCAGGCGGTCGTCCGCGCGCGTTTCTTGAGCGGCGATTTCGATCACCGGCTCATCCTCATCTCGCGGCGTATCGATCGAGATTTGCATTTGGCGGTACCGGCCGTCGCGAATAGCGTTCAGCGCCAGGTTCGTCGCGATGCGGAAAAGCCACGTGGTGAATTTCGCGCTGGGAGAATACTCCTTGCGCGCGCGGTACACACGGAGGAAAACTTCCTGCGCGAGGTCTTCCGCAGCGGCCTGATCTTTCACCATGCGGTGGAGGAAATTGACCAGCGGCGTCCGATACTTCTTCAGCAGAAGCTCGAAGGACAGTTCGTCCCCCGCCTTCACGTCCAGCATCAGTTGGACGTCGGACCTGACCATAGCCTCCACATTGTATCTAACACGTGCAGAGCCTTAAAGTTGCATACCAGGGAGATTGCCTGAAAAGCCAGCTCAAAGCGCGGGGTAAGGCTAACCAACACATATCACAGCATTTATCTGGCTTCTTCGCTCACATTTGCAGTGCATATTCCGCGCATAACACCACGGCAACTCCAAGGAACACTAACAATGCCCATCTCGCGCCGCGTTCGTGGTTCACTTCAGGAATCAAATCCGATGCTGCCACGTAGAGTGTCACTCCGGCGGAAATGGGCAGCGCGATTCTCACCTGCCCGCGCCATACCAGCATCAGCGCAACGCCAGCCAGCGTCGCCAGCCCCAAAATCGCCGCAGCCCAAAACGCCTTGCGCCTGCCCTGCCCGCTCGCCATCATCAACGACGCCACCGTGAATCCTTCGGGCAGTTTGTGCAGAAAAATCGCCACAAAGATCAGGACCCCGAGCGATTCGGAAACCAGAAGTCCCGACGCGATAGCCACGCCGTCGAAAAACGTGTGGATCGCTAGGCCCAGCACCGCCGCATAACCAACGTGCGCCGCGGTCATTTCCTCCACGTGTGTCTCTTCGCCAAAATGAAAATGTGGCGCAAGAGTGTGCTCGAAGAAATGCACCAACAAATATCCGGCGAGCACCAGCAGCATCACTTCGGACCATTCGCTCCCCGCTCCCACCGACCGCGGATACACGGAAAACGGATGCACGTATGCCAGCCGCAGCGATTCCGGCACCATGTCGAGCAGCGCCACCGCAAGCATGAAACCCGCGCCGAGCGCGATGAAATACTTGAGGTATTCGCGCGACCACTGGCGGTGGACGACGAAAAAGCCGCCTGCCAGGTTGGCGGCTGCCGCCAACGCCCCAAGACACAGCGCCAGAAGAACTCCGCCTGCTTGCGCCGGGCCTGGCAGTTCAGCCGGAATGACGAAACAGGATAACGTCGCCATCCTCCACGATATATTCTTTACCCTCCAGTCGAACTTTGGCCTTCTCGCGCGCCGCCGCCCAGCTTCCGGCCGCCAGCAATTCTTGCCATGCAACCGTTTCCGCCTTAATGAAGTGCTGTTCGATGTCGCTGTGAATCGCGCCCGCCGCACGCGCCGCCGACGTCCCTCGCGGAATCGTCCACGCGCGGCATTCCGGCTCGCCGCAGGTCAAAAACGAAATCAGCCCCAGCAGCTCGTAAGTTGCGCGCAAGATTCTGTTGCGTCCAGGCTCCTTCAATCCGTACGCCCCCATCAGTTCCGCCGATTCCGCGGGATTTAAATCGGCAAGTTCGGCTTCGACTTTCCCGCAGAATGGCACGACCGCGGTTCGCGGCTTTCCTTCGAGCCTCGACAAATTGTGCCGCGCGACAGCCTTCTGCATGTCCGAGGCGTCTTCGTCTCCCAGGTTCAATGCCACCAGCATCGGCTTCCGCGAAACGAACATGAAGCCGTTCATCATTTTCTGTTCGTCCGGCTTGAAATCCAGTTCACGCAGAGGAGTTTCCGATTCGAGCGATTTCACGCAGCGGTCAAGGACGCTTTTCTCGATCTCTGCTTGCGGATCGCGTTTCTTCTTCAAATCTTTTTCCACGCGCTCCAGCCGCTTGGTGGCCTGCTCCAAATCATTCAACATCAGCTCGATTTCCACGCTCTCGATGTCGCGCAGCGCATCGAGCGAGCCGGCCGGATGCGGCATCGAAGGGTCCTCGAACAGCCGCACCACGTGCATCAGCGCGTCCGCTTCGCGCAGCGGCACCAGCGACGCCGAGTCTTTCGCGCGGTCTTTCTGCAACCCGCCGATGTCTACATATTCCACCGTCGCGTAAGTCAGCTTCTTCGGCTGGAACAGCTCCGCCAGCTTCAACAGCCGCTCGTCCGGCACACGCGCAATCCCGACATGCGTTTGCCCCGGCTGCGTTTTTGCTTCCACGCGCGCCCCCGTCAAAATACGAAACAGCGTTGTCTTCCCTGTCTGCGGCAATCCGATAATCCCTGTCTGCATAAGTCTTTGTGTGGTACAGGCTCTCAGCCTGTGCGCCTTTCTCTAGCCTCTAACATCGAGAATCGTGGGGGCAAGGCTTCCCCTCCCCGGCCATTCCGCCATGGGAAGAATTATACCTATAGTTTAGTTAAATGAAGTTGGGCGGGTGCCCCATCCTTTGCGTCGTTTGCAAAGGGTGGGAAAAGTCATTCGTGACCGGTCTTGGGTGCCCCATCCTTTGCGTCGTTTGCAAAGGGTGGGAAAAAACCATCACCACCTCATCCCCTCTTCAAGACCCTCTTCCTGCACCCACGGCACCAAGTCCATCCGGATCCTCCCCGTGATCCCCTTCGCGTGAAATAGATAACTGCTCCAAGGCCACAGCTGCGGCTCGTTGACCAATCCGCGCTTTACGGGATTCATATGCATGTACTGCAACTTCTCATTGAGTTTTTCCCATGTACGAATATTGAAATCATAGAACCGGCGCTCCCAAAACTGGCTTAGCTCCTCCGCCGATGCTCGACGGAGACCGCGAATTTCTCGCGAACTTCTCTGCTTCAACACCTGCATTACGGTCGAGGGCATCGCGCCGGGCGCCTCGCCGATCACAAGGTGAACGTGCTCAGGCATGACCACATATCCGACCAGCGCAAAACCGTAACGGTCGCGCACTTCCCCAAGAATCTGGACGAATCGATCGCGCGCGGCCTCCGACTCAAGCAGCCGGGCGCGCCGATAGCAGCCGAAGGTTATGAAGTGTAAGTGCCCGTATCCGTAGATCCGGCTGAGGCTCTGAGGCATGAGAACCGAAGTATATTCTGGGAGCCACTGTACTGAAGAGTTTATTGTTAGCAAGCGAAAGAACTCCCACCCTTTGCAAAAACCGCAAAGGATGGGCCACCCGGAACTCGCCCGACGCTTGCCCGCCGTGATTGGGTGCCCCATCCTTCGCCGCCTCTGCGAAGGGTGGGATCAAACCGAATTCTGAATCCCAGCTGCCGGGTGCCCCATCCTTCGCCGCCTCTGCGAAGGGTGGGAAGAAATGCTCCCACCTCTTTCACCGCCGGGTGCCTGGAACTTGCCTATGTAGCTCCTGCTCACCATCTGAGATCGCTCAAATCGAGAAGTAGAGGTCACGGCTAGCCGCTCTCGTCCAGGAAGCAGCAAGAATCCCATGGCCGTCTTGCCAACGTAGTTGTCGCCGCTTGTCTCTTTTTGCTTTGCCTTGATCGCGTCAAGGCCCTCAGTCGCCTTCAGGAAAGCAACAGTCATCACG
This sequence comes from Candidatus Acidiferrales bacterium, assembly GCA_049787175.1. Taxonomy (GTDB): domain Bacteria; phylum Acidobacteriota; class Terriglobia; order Acidiferrales; family UBA7541; genus DAHUXN01. Next base: position 26,584 of record JBAQYT010000102.1, read on the forward strand.
TTTTGCGCGGCATTCTCCCCGAAGTTCCTCACCGTTATGGAGTGCTGCATAGTTGCATTGCCCTGGCCGTCGAACTTGACAGCGGTGGTTTCAAACACCGCTGCCTTCATCAGTGATGACCACCCATGGCCGCACCGATATACGAAGCTCATCCCGACTCACCTTTAGCGATTCCTGTGCATCACTCCGGGTACGATTCTTCTTGCTTTCTCGTTAACTCTCTGGGGAGATTATTCACTTGACGCATGAACTGTGTTACGATGCTCTCCTCTTACGAGGAGAGTGTCAATGCTCAATCTTATCAAAAAATGGGCTGACCCTGTGGGCGCGGTAACATCCGCGTTCGTAGTGGGCAAGGCTGTAGCGAAGTGCCCAGACTCATCACGCTGGTGGATTGTTGTCGGTTATCTGGTGCTACTTGCGTCGTTTGGTTGGCTATGGTGGAAGGAGCATCGAATGTCCGGCGTTTTGGCTGGTCGGTGTGACAGGCTCATTTCTGACTGGGTGACTGAAGGGCGGAAATTTGTGAACATCTATCAAAAACCGATTGATTTTCCGATGAGCTTCGACATGCAGAACTATGACAAAACTGCTTTCCGTGTTGGAAGACTTCAATTGGCCAGCGAGGTAATTTTCGATGCTGCGGTCAAAATAAACAAAAATTTGGAGTCGTTAGATGATGCTCCTACCGTTGAGGACTTGACTAGACGGCTAATTAAATGCCGCTATGCGATTAAGCCGCCTTTTCTTTCGTGAGTTTCTCGAAGGTGAGCACGGGAGCATTGACCATGTGGCGGAGAGTATCTTGAAAAAGCGTTTCGCTTTTGCGGCGGTTGAATCGGAATTCCATCTCGTCGAGGTAGGATTGTAAATGCTTTGCGGAAATCTTATGCCACGTGCCCACGATGCCGCGCTTCAAAAGCGAGAACGCGGATTCGACGGTGTTGGTGTGGATGTCTGTTCCGAGCCGGACGTACTCTTTGTGGGAATGGTTGACCGTCTCATGCTTCCGTTGCAGCCTGCCGAGAGCACGTGGATACGCGGGCAATTCATCGGTGACGATCACGCTCACGTCCTCAGAGATATTCTCGCGGATATACTTCGCCAGAGTGCCTGTTTTGGCGTCTTGGGCGTGGAAAAACCGCAATTCCCCGTTGCGTTTGCGGATGCCAATGACTACTTCTTTGGTGTGCGCGTTGCCTCGTCGCCAGCTTTTGCCCATGACGTTATGCGTCTTCCCACCGATGTAGGTTTCGTCCATCTCGACCGTCCCGTCGAGTTTCCCGCGCTGCGATTCGACCATTGCCGAACGGATGCGATGGCAGAGATACCACGCGGTTTTGTACCCGCCGATTCCGAGCATTCGCTGAATCTGACAGGCCGAAACGCCCTTCTTCGATTGCGTGAGAATGAACGTGGCAAGGAACCACTTCTGCAAGGGCAGATGGGAGTCGTTGAACACCGTGCCAGCCATGACGCTGACTTGGGTTTGGCAACCCGTGCATCGTTGGATGGATTCGCGGCCCTGCACGCGGGCGAATTCTTTCCCGCCGCACTTCGCGCAGAGTGGCCCATTGGGCCAGCGCAGCCGTTCCAGGTATTCACGGCACTTGCTTTCGCGGTCAAAACGCGCCATAAGAGTCGAAAGGTCAATTCGAGGGCGAACAGGTCGAGGCGTAGGCATAGTCAGGCTCCTATGAAAAAACGGAAGAAGAAAACAGACCGCGAAGTGCTGAAAGAGCTATTCCCGCCCGAAATCGTCAGGGAAGTGGATGCCATTTTGGAGGACGTGGACGGGGTGCCGCGCCGCGAGAATCCTAGCGGCAAAAAGACCCCGAAACCGTGGGGGAGAAAGTGGAGCGAAGGGCCGAAACGCGGCAGTTGATAACCTTTGTCCATGAACCAAGGCTACCAGATTGCAGATGGTGTGTCAAGTGAATAATCCTCCTCTCTGGTATACATAGCCTTTGGGCTGGACGGCCAGCCATACAATTCGCGCAAGAGAAGTGCAAGGCCGCCCTGGGCGGCCTTTTCATTTTTTGGCGCGCCGTAGCTGAAGTTCCAGCGAAGGCGGCTTTTTTCGTTTACGGAGACGGTTCGTTGACTTCCAAATCGCCTGACGATGTAAAATGAGATCAATGACCAGGAAAATGACCAACAAAGCCATCTCCGCTGGCCCGGTACACAGCCTACCGGCGGATTTACGAAAAGTTCTCCTTTCCGACCCCGCCGCGCTCGCAAAGTGGGAGGACATCACGCCACTCGCACGCAATGAGTGGATCTGCTGGGTTACCTACGTCAAGAAACCGGAAACCAGAAGGCAGCATGTTGAGCGGGTACGCACGCAACTCAAAGAAGGACAGCGTCGGCCTTGTTGCTGGCCGGGCTGTCCTCACCGGCACAAAACCGGTAAGCCCTAATGAATTTTGGTCAAAAACGTCATGGTAGCTTTTGCAAACAATCCTTCACTAACCCAAACGAAAATAATGGCTTACACGATCCATGGCGAAGAAAAGGTTAATCGGTACACAAAACGCAAGTCGCGAAGAGTCAATTCGATGAAAACGCAGCACATAAGAATTTCTAATCGGGACTGAAATGCGGCTTTTTCTCATCAGCCGTTTTTTCTACCGGGCAGCTCGTTTCACAGGCGAGAGGACGGGATGAATCGAAGGCAAAAAATTGACCGGCACGCTTCTGCATTATAGGATTGCGGCACTTGAGGAGGCTGAAGATGCCACTTGCCCGGCTGTTGGCGATCCTGGGAGCGTTATTTCTGACCTGGCCCGCCGCAATTTCGACGATTCCGGAGAGGCGGCACAACGCCAGCCCCAATTCCCTTGCTGCGCAAGGCGCCCGACTATCTCCCGCGGCAATGGAAGTAGCTAGGGTGCGTGACCAGTGGGCGCGGCTTCTGAACGCGAAGCAACTCGGCCCGATCATGGCGCTCTATGCGCCGAATGCAGTTTTCCTACAACCATCCGGCGAGCGCGTCAGCGGAGCGCCCTCCATTCGTGCGCTCACTCAGAAGATATGGTCCACGTTTACACCCAACATCTCCATGCACGGCGTGGCTACGAAAGTATCGTGCGATATGGCCTATGACGATGGCGGTTTTTACGAAACGCTCACTCCCGTTACAAGCGGAGCGAAACAGCAGCTACAGGGACAGTACTTGATGATCTTCAAACGCGATATTTACGGGAAATGGCTGATCGTCGAGCAGGTGTGGACTGGACTCGAGCCAAAGCGCGACTAGCCTGCGCACGCGCCGCAACTCACGGCGCTGAACGGAAGTATCGAGAGCCTTCGAAGCAGCAAGTTGTCTGCGGTTCTCCGTTGGCATATTCTGTCTTTCACGTCTATGAACGAAATTTCGGCTTGCCCATTCGACCACAAGGTCGCCATCGCGCATCTCTCCAAAGCCGATCGCCGCTTGGCGCGGCTCATCGAGAAATCCGCCGAGTTCCGTCTCGACATCGAAGCTACGCAAAGCCCTTACGAAGCCTTGCTCGAAGCCATTGCATACCAAAGCATCTCCGGCAAAGCTGCGGCGACGATTTTCGCGCGCATCAAAGCCCTGGGAGCAAACGGCCGCTGCCCCACGCCACAGGAAATTCTTCGCACGCGCAAATCCGTTCTTCGCAAAGCAGGCCTTTCCTTCGCCAAAATCGCCGCCGTGAAAGACCTGGCGCAAAAAACCATCGACGGAATCGTCCCCACTCTCGCGGAATCGGAAAAAATGTCCGATCAAGAGCTCGTCGACCGCCTCATTTCGGTCCGCGGTATTGGGGCATGGACTGTAGAAATGTTCCTGATTTTCCGGCTTGGCCGCCCCGACGTTCTTCCCATTCACGACTATGGCGTGCAAAAAGGGTTTGCGCTCACCTACGCCAAAAAACAAATTCCCAAACCGCGTGAGCTTGCGCAATTTGGCGAGCGTTGGCGGCCCTATCGCACTGTAGCTTCGTGGTATATGTGGAGAGCGGTGCAGTTGGCCGGAAAAGATGCGCGCAAAATCAAGAAAACGCCTGCGAAGAATCCGCGAAAGGCCGCCTCTTAGCCGCGAACCTGCGACATTTTTTGTTCTGCGTACACAAGATAATCCGCGTACGGCCCTTTGAAGTCCTCGATGTGTCCGCCACCTTCGAAATGCCAAATGCGCGTGGCCACTTCGTCGATCACATCGTAGTCGTGTGTCACCATCAGCACCGTGCCGTCGTAACGCTGCAGCGCGATATTCAGTGCATTGATGGATTCCAGATCCAGATGGTTTGTGGGTTCGTCCAGCACCAGGAAATTCGGCTTCTGCAGCATCAGCCGGCAGAATATTAGCCGCGCTGATTCGCCTCCGGAAAGCGTTTGCGTCATGTTCAGCGCGTCGTCGCCGCTGAAAAGCATCTGGCCAAGCAATCCGCGCAGCTCCGTCTGCGTCGCCGCCGGATTGAACTGATGAAGCCACTCAATGACGTTCATGCCTTTGACGATCGAGTCACTGTGGTCCTGCGCGAAGTAACCGGCCGTTACTTCGTGGCCCCAGGTCACGTCGCCGTAATCGATCTCGAAATGCCGCTCCGCATCCTCGATAAACCCGGGCGCGTTGCGAAGCAGCGCCTTCAACAGCGTCGTTTTGCCCGCACCGTTGCGGCCGATCAGCGCGATTCGCTCGCCGCGCGTGACGCTCGCGCCGAAATTCTGGACCACTTTTCGCTCGCCATACGCTTTGCGGATGGCCTTGAACTCGAGCGGGTGGCGCCCCGATGGCTTTTTCATGTCGAAACGAATATAGGGCCGCTGAATGTTCGATTTCGCCAGCTCCGATGCCTGGATGCGCTCGACCTCTTTTTTCCGCGACATCACTTGGGAAGATCGCGTGCCTGCCGAAAATCGCGCGATGAATTCATTCAACTGCGCGATTTTCTTTTCACGCTGCGCATTCTCCGCCTCGATGCGCGATCGAATCTGCGTCTTCGCCAGCACCATTTCGTCGTACGCGCCCGTGTACATGATGATCGTTTCGTAGTCAATGTCAGCGGTGTGCGTGCACACGCTGTTCAGAAAGTGCCGGTCGTGCGAGATCACGATCACCACACCGTCGTAGTTGCACAGATAATCCTGCAGCCAATGCACCGAATCGAGGTCCAAGTGGTTGGTCGGCTCGTCGAGCAACAGGGCGCGCGGATTGCCAAAGAGCGCCTGCGCCAACAGCACGCGGACTTTCTGGCCGCCTTGCAGCTCGCCCATCCTGCGTTCATGCAGGGCCGCGTCCACGTCGAGGCCGTCGAGCAGGATCGCGGCGTCGGCCTCCGCCGTGTAGCCGCCTTCTTCGCCGATAATTCCCTCCAGCTCGCCTAAGCGCATGCCGTCATCGTGCGTCATTTCCTCGTGCGGCTTCGCGTACAGCGTGTCGCGTTCTTCCAGAGCCTTCCACAACGCTGCGTTGCCCATAATCACCGCGTCGATCGCGCGAAATTCATCGAACGCGAACTGGTCCTGCTGCAGCACGCCGAGCTTCTTTGGCCGTGATACCGAGCCCTCGGTCGGCTCAATTTCACCAGCGAGAATCTTCATGAACGTTGACTTCCCTGCGCCATTCGGGCCCGTCACGGCGTATCGCCGTCCTGGGCTGAATGTGCAACTGACTTCGTCGAACAGAATTCTTTCGCCGAAGCGCATCGAAATGTTGTTCACAAATATCATCGCAATCTAATTGTACCGTGTTCTCGCAAACTACGCATGCTGCGCCCCCAGAGGCATATCAGCGGAACGTTTCGAAAATCGCGCAACTCTCGATGCCAGCCTAGACAATTCTGTGAGTTGGGGTCTGCGGAGCCGCGATGGAAGAAGCAGCGGCGGGTGCGGGCGGCCGTTGAATCCCTTGCCACACGGTGAGAAATAGCGCCACGATGCCCGCAATCAGTACGCATCCTTCCAGCCGTACGGAAATGACGTGAAGATGGTCAAACTGCTGCCGCAGCGGGCTGCTCGCGGCGGTATTCATGTACGAACCCATTTGTGTTCGCAGATTTTGCATCGTCGGCATGATCCACAGCTGCGAAAACAGCGTCGCCAAGAACATCAATTCGACAAGAATGGATGCGGGTTGCACAAAACCTCGCCACGAGCGTGCGGCCGCGAGAGCAACCAGCAGATAGACCGCAGCGGCCACGATTCCGAGCAGGTGCAACTGCAGAATCAAAACTGCGACGACGTTTCCCGCTTGATCCTGACTGCTCAGAGTCCTGAAGAGCACTCCGGCCACAAAGCCGAAGAAAATCATGCTCCCCACCCACGTGCCTAGCGTGAACACTTTCAGAAAACGCCACACTGCGATCATATAGATTTCCGGTAAAATGACCTTTCGGCTTCGTGCATTGCCATCACTAGGCGAATTTCACTTTCGGAATCTTTGGGGCCGAGATGGTGGGCGATCAAGGACTCGAACCTTGGACCTCTCCCGTGTGAGGGGAACGCTCTAACCAACTGAGCTAATCGCCCGCAGCGATATTATCGCATACAAGGACAGGGGAATTCCAAACCATGGTTACCGCGACCCATTCCCAAATCGCCCTGCTGCAGCAGACCATCGGGCGCGTCATCAAGGGCAAGGAAGAAACCATCCAGCTCGCGCTCATCACGCTGCTCGCGAGAGGCCACCTGCTGATCGAAGACGTTCCCGGCGTCGGCAAAACAACCTTGGCGCAAACCCTGGCTCGCGCCTTCCGCTGCTCGTTCCAGCGGGTGCAGTTCACGTCGGACATGCTGCCCAGCGACGTCATCGGCATCAGCGTATTCAATCCGTCGCGCGAGGAATTCGAGTTCAAGCCCGGGCCGCTCTTCGCCAATATCGTGCTCGCCGACGAAATCAATCGCACCACGCCGAAAACGCAATCAGCACTGCTCGAAGCCATGAACGAATCGCAAGTCACCGTGGACAACCATACGCATCCGCTGCCGCAGCCCTTTCTGGTCATCGCGACGCAGAATCCCATTGAACATCACGGCACTTATCCTCTGCCGGAATCGCAGCTCGACCGCTTCCTCATGCGCATTCGCATGGGCTACCCGGCTCGCGAAAGCGAAAAACAGATTCTGCGCAACAATGGTTCCGCGGCGCTCGAGGAAGTTCCACCGGTGATGGACGCCGCCGAGGTCGCCGCCATGCAGGAATCCGTCACGCGGGTTCGCGTCGATGACACCCTTCTCGATTACGTGCTGGAGATCGTCGAGCGCACGCGCCAATCGGAACAATTAAGTCTCGGCGTTAGCCCTCGCGGAACGGTCATGCTGCAGCGCGGCGCGCAGGCCCGCGCCTTTCTTGAAGGCCGCGACTATTGCCTGCCCGACGATTTCAAGCAGCTCATGCTGCCCGTCTTTGCTCATCGCATCGTGGTCAGCTCTCGTTATACCTCCACGCGCAAAAAATCCGAGCAGGCCGAAGCGATTCTCTCCGACATCATCGACACGACTCGCGTCCCGCTGTAATTGCCATGGCGGCTTTCACGAAAATCGCGAATTTGTGGCGTGATCGTGACCGCCCCGGCTGGCGCCATTTCGCTGCGGCTATCGCCACGCTCACTTTGGCGCTGGTGCTCGCGCTCTATTCCGCGGCCATGGCCGAAAGCGGCCGTACGATTTTTGCCGCACTCTCCGCGCTTCTGGCTCTGGCGCTCGCCGCGTGGGTGGCCGTGGCCATCGTTCCGAAGATGGCTCGCCGAACTAGCCTTCGCTGGCTTCTCTACCAAGTTGACTACCGCCTGACGCGCGAAGGGATCATTTACCTCGCCGCCGTGTTTGTCGTCGCGCTGGCCTCCATAAATACAGGGAACAATCTTTTGTTTATGATTCTTGCCTGCCTGCTGGCGGGAATCCTCATTTCCGGAGTGTTGTCGCGCGTCGTGCTCACCGGCCTGGAATTGCAGATCGACCTTCCCGAGCACGTTTTTGCCGAGCAGCCTATCCTCGCCGCCGTCGAAGTCCGCAACGAAAAGAATATGATGCCTTCGTTCTCGTTGCGCGTCGTGGGCGTCGGCGAAAACAGTGATTTGCAAATCCTGACGCGCCCTGTTTATTTCCCTTATATTCCGCACGAAAGCTCCGCGCGCCAGAACGTCGAGCTGCTTTTCCCGCGCCGCGGCGTTTACCGCCAAAATACCTTTGGCATTCGCACGCAATTCCCGTTCGGCTTTCTGGAAAAAACGCGCCGCGTCGATTCTGAAATGGAGCTGGTGGTCTATCCACGTGTCGAGCCGACCAGCGAGTTTTACGAAATTCTTCCGCTGCTCTCCGGCGAAATCGAGAGCCTGCATCGCGGCCGCGGATACGAGCTGCACTCGATTCGCGACTACGTTCCGACCGACAACGTCCGTTTCGTCGACTGGAAGGCCTCAGCGAAATCCGGCGGCCTGAAAATCCGCGAATTCGCCCGCGAAGACGAGCGCCGCCTGATTCTCGCGCTCGACCCTTCGCTTCCTCCCGCTGATTCGCACGCGCAAGCCGAAAAGCAGAGCGAAAATTTCGAGCACGCCGTTTCGCTTGCCGCATGTATCGCCTGGCATTTCTTCGAAGCGCGCGCCGTAATGCAATTCTCAACGCCGCGCATCACTACGCCGATGGCCGCCGCGGGCGACATCATCTACGACGTTTTGCGCGAACTCGCGTATATCGAGCCGGACACCGACCACACGGGCGCTGCGTTCCTCGAATCCCTGGTCCCGTTTAACGAAAGTTTCAAGATCGTCATCACCAGCCAGCCGCACGGCTCGATTCCCACGTCGTTATGGTCGTCGTCGTATTTCATTTTCCTCGACTCACTGTGAGCCATGACACAACGCTCAAAAAAGATAAAGTTTGGAGTTCTGATCGCGATGGCGACCATCGTGGCTCTTTCGCTCTTCCTTAAGGCCTATTGGATCCGCAACGAATCCGGGGGATGGCTGCTCTGGAACACGGAAGATGTATACATCTTCATTGACGTACGCGTCGACGGGTTTAGGCCAACCTATCTGGGATTTGTTGGCCAAGAAATTAAAGGAATGTTTCCGTTCGGAGGGCCGACGCCTGATGAGCAGCATTTGTCCGTGCTCGTATTGCATGTGACTCGCGACGCGGTCCAGCAAGACACAATAGACAATTGTTGGCTTGGTGGCGGTCCTGAGCCGTTTCACGGAGAGCTTTACGCTGGGAACATGCTGCCCGGCGGAAAATTTATGAAGTGGACCGGCACTCATTTTGAACCAGCCACATCAGAGGAAATGAAGAAATTCCACGAATATGCGATCAACCTGCCCAAGGGTCCTCCCGCGGGCCCTAGCTACGACCATGTCGAGGGATGGTCGAAACGGACACTAGCGGGCGAAGTTATTCGGAAGTCGCCGACCGACTATGTGGAGAAAGACAACACAGCGACGATCGAAGTGGATGGGGAGCCGTTAACGTTTGTCATGAACAGCGGTTTCGTCACTCGGCGAGGCTACATCGACCTCATACGTCCAGGCCAGCCGCCTGAGAGAATCTGGCGCTGGAATGAGGATCCCCATTTTGTTAGCAGAGCCGAATACTACCGCCTCTTTGGCGACCAAATCGCGCGGGAAGTCGTCCAACAGATTAGTTCATCCCAGCCATAAGTTTCTTCCACCGCGCCCAGGCGTCGTCGCGGGCTTTGACGTTTGCGGGCGTAGCATCGGGCGCTTCGCCAGCGCGCATGAACCCGTGTCCCGCGCCATCGTAGGTAACCGGCTCATACGTCTTTCCTGCGGCTTTCATTTGCTGAATCGTGTCCGGCACAGTCGCGCCGATGCGCGCGTCATTGCCGGCATAAAAGCCGTAAACGGGAGCGTTGATGCGGGCCATCGCGTCCGGCGTGGGAGGCACGCCGTAGAAAACGAACGCCGCGGCAAGATCAGAACGATTCGTCGCGAAGCGGAAGCTTTGCCCGCCGCCCCAGCAGAATCCCGCCACAAAAAGTTTGCCGTTCGCCGCGGGGATTTTCAGCGCGTAATCGGCGACAGCGTTCAAGTCGGCGGTGATCTGGTCCGGATTCAAATGGCTGACCGCTTCCGTCGCGCCGCCCGCCGGAAAATCTTTGGTGCGGCCGCCGTTCGGACCCATGCCGGAAAGCAAATCCGGCGCGACAGCAATATAGCCGGCCGCGGCGACTTCATCGGCAAGCTCCTGCGCCCAATCCGTCAGACCGAAGATTTCGTGAATGATCAGGACAACGGGAGTCTTGGTAGCGGATTCGGGATAGACAATGAAAGTCTCGACGGCGCGGTCGCCGTGCTTCACCGTCACCCATTCGCGATGGCGCGGCGATTTCTCGACCTTCGCCTGCGCCCAATCCTGCGCGGCTGCGAGCGGAACACAAAGGAGAATCAAAGCCAGGGTCATCACCATGCGTTTCATAAATCGTCCCTCCATCGAAGCGCTGCTTTTCGCTGGAGATGATATATGCGCTCCTAATTCCTCGCAAGCTCCCGCGCGCAATGCGGCCCCGCCGTTTTGTGCGACAATGCCATGCTCCTTAAACGCCGTGACACTCGTTCCTCATCAACTCGCATCCCTTCGCCGCTACCTGCTCGCATGGTATCGCGCCAATCGCCGCGATCTTCCATGGCGCCGCAGTCGCGATCCTTACCGCATCTGGCTCGCTGAAATCATGCTCCAGCAAACGCGCATCGCCGCCGTTTTGCCCTATTACGAACGTTTTCTGACGCGCTTCCCAACAGTCCGCACACTCGCGCATGCCCGCGAATCCGAAGTTCTGAAATACTGGGCCGGCCTGGGCTATTACAGTCGCGCCCGTAATCTTCATGGCGCCGCGAAGCAAATCGTTGCCGAGCACAACGCGCAATTCCCGCGCAGCCCCGACCGCGCCCTCTCTCTTCCCGGCATCGGCCACTACACCGCCGCTGCGATTCTCAGCATCGCTTTCAACGTGCCTCTCGCCGCGCTCGACGGCAACGTTGCCCGCGTCCTCGCGCGCCTTTTCGCGATTCGTGGAGATTTGCGCAAGCCGAAAACATGGAAACGCCTAGCCGCCGCCGCGCAGCAGCTTCTTCCTCCACAATCTCCCGGCGACTGGAACCAAGCTCTCATGGAACTCGGCGAAACCGTCTGCACTCCACGCTCGCCGCAGTGCGCGCGCTGCCCTATCTCGCACCACTGCAAAGCTCGCGCCCTCGGCCTCGAATACAAATTGCCCGCGGTCCGCCGGAAACGCGAAACCGCCCGCTTCCGCATCGCCGCCGCCGTCCTTCTCGATCCGCGCGGCCGAACCTTGCTGACAAAAACTCCTGGCGCGCACGACTCCGCGCTTTTCTCCCGCCTGTGGCAATTCCCCGCTGTAGCCCTCGCATCGGAAAACGGAGACGCCGCCCGTGAACTTTCCGCGCACCTGCAAAACGGCTTCCATCTCGCGCCGCGCTCCCTTCTTCCTTTGCCAGCCGCATCGCACACCGTCACGTACCGGCAACTCGCTCTGCTCCCATTTCTTGCGCGCGTGAAAGCTTTGCCCGATTCCGCCGGTTGCCGCGCCGTTGCCCTGGAAAATCTGGCATCCCTCGCCGTTTCCAGCGCCACGCGAAAAATCGCCCGCTCCGCTCTTGCCGTCCTGGCGGAAACCTCACAGTAACCGCTTCGCCCCTCGCCGCCCGCTCGGCCGCGGCCTGATGCTAAAATCGCTAGATGGCGCATACCATCTCCGCCACACCTTCTCGGGCCGAGCCGTTACCCGTCATCCAGCGCTACTTCGAGGTTTCGCTGTTCCTCCTCGTCGCCACCGCGGTCCTGACGCTTGTCGCCACGCGCAAACTCGACCTGGTCTCGGAAATCCTTGCGCCCCTGGCCCTCGCCTACAAAGGCGTGCGCATCTCGCGCGGCTGCGGCCCGGAAATCTCCGCACGCACAGCCACGGCGCTGGTCCTTGCCTATTTTCTGATCTTCCCGCTCGACCTGTGGATTTTCTCGCGCGACCTCGCCGCAGGCTTGCCGAATCCGATGCTCTACGCCGGCCTTCTGGCCGCGGTTCACGTTTTGCTCTTCGCCACCATCGTCCGCCTGTATTCCATGCGCACCATTCGCGACAGCGTCTTCCTCGCAATGCTCGCCTTCGCTGCCATGCTTGCCGCCGCCATTCTCACCGTCGACACGCTTTTCCTCGCCGCGCTCGCTCTGTTCCTGCTCCTTGCCGTTTCCAGTTTCGTTGGCCTCGAAATCCGCCGCAGTTCAGAAGGCGCGGTGTACCCTTCGTTTGGCCCCGGAAGCAGACATGCGCGCCGCCTCAACCGCGCGCTGGCGTTCACCTCGGCGCTCGTCGCCGCAAGCGCGCTCGTCGGCGGCGGCGTGATTTTCTTCGTCATCCCGCGGTTCACCGCCGGATACTTGAGCGCTTTCAACCTCCATCCCACGCTGATGAGCGGCTTCACCGACAATGTCGCCCTCGGAGAAATCGGCGAAATCAAACAAAGCACCGCCGTCGTCATGCGCATCCGCGTTGAAGGCGACCCTTCCCGCGCTCAGGAAATTCACTGGCGCGGGGGTGTCCTTTCCGATTTCGACGGTAAGCGCTGGTTCACTCCCATGCCTCAGCCCCATATTCTTGTTCCAAACCCGTCCGACGCATATCAACTGGGCCTCTCGCCGCTTCCACCCAGTTCCTATTTTCTGTTGCGATACACCGTCCTCATGGAACCTGTGGCAACGGACGCCCTTTTCCTTGCCGCGGATCCGATTACTGTGTGGGGACATTTCGGCCTCGATTCGCGTTTCGGCTCTGGCCCGCGCAATTACTTGGTCCTCGACGACAACGGCACCCTTCTCAATCCGCTTCACAGCGGCGCGCCCGCGCACTATGAAGCAGTTTCGCAAGTCCCGCTCGTGCCGCCGCAGCAACTGCGCGATACCTCCACCGTGTATCCGCCCGAAATTCGCGCCACCTACCTGCAGCTCCCGCATCTTGATCCGCGTATCCCGCAGCTCGCGCGGCAAATCACCATGCACGACCCCACGCCCTACGACAAGGCTGCCGACCTCGAACGCTTTTTCCACACCAGTTTCCGCTACACGCTCGATCTCTCGGACATGAATAAGCCCGACCCGCTCGCCTATTTCCTTTTCACCAAGCGCGCCGGCCACTGCGAATACTTCGCCTCCGCGATGGTGGTGATGCTGCGTACGCTCGGCATTCCCGCGCGTTACGTCACCGGTTTTCTGCCCGGCGAATTCAACGACCTGGCGCAGGACTACATCATTCGCGCCAGTGACGCGCATAGTTGGGTGGAAGCCTACTTCCCGGGGTACGGGTGGATAACCTTCGACCCCACGCCGCCCGGCGAAGCCAAACGCAGCGGCCTATTTTCTCGCGTCGGGATGTATTGGGATTGGTTTCAGTTCAGTTGGAATGAATGGATCATCAACTACGATTTCACGCACCAGCTTTCACTCGCGCGCGGAGTTCGTCAATCATCGATTTCGTGGTCTGAACGTGTGTCAAACTACTATCATGCAAAGCGCCGCAGCGCCGTGAATTTCCTGAAGCTTTGGCAGGCGCGCCTTTCCGCTTCGCCCTACGCGCTGCCGGGCGCGCTTATTTTTCTGCTGGCGCTGCTGATTTATTTTCGTGGACGCGCTCTTGGCGGCTTCTTCGCCGTCCGCTGGCGGTTGCGATCCCGCCGCGAAGGCCAATTGCCTCCCGAGCTGGCCGCCTTCGAATACCGCCAGATGCTTCGCCTGCTCGAACGCCGCGGCTGGCGCAAATCTCCCGCGCAAACGCCTCTCGAATTCGCCGCCACGATTCGCGTTCCTGAATTCGCCGGCCCTGTCGCCGAACTCACGCAGCTTTATCAGTCCGCGCGCTTCGGTGCTCACTCCGCCGACGCCCGCCGCGTCGCCTCTCTCCTTGCCGCCCTCAAGCGCCTCCCCCTGACGCGCAAAGGCTTGCGCGTTTCATAATGAAATGCGCCGGCGACCCGAAACACGGCCTTCGTAAGTTTCGTTTGTGCCTATGGATTCACTTGTAGACGATCTTTGGGAACATCTGTGCGAGGCAAGAATCTTTCGCCGAGCTGCTATTTTATTTCGAGGACTTCCTTCTCCTTCGCCGCGGACAAATCCTCGACTTTCTTCGTCTCCGCGTGTGTCAGCTTCTCCAATTCATCCAGCGCGCGCTTCTTGTCGTCTTCGCTGATCTTTTTTTCCTTCTCAAGTTTCTCCACGTGCTCTTTGATGTCGCGCCGGATGTTGCGTACCGCCGTGCGATGGTTCTCCAGCACTTTGTGAATCATTTTCACCAAGTCTTTTCGCCGCTCCTCCGTCAGCGATGGAATCGGCACGCGCAGCACCTTCCCATCGCTCGTCGGATTCAATCCCAGGTCCGCCGTCCGAATCGCCTTGTCAATCAGCGGCACCGCCGTCGGGTCCCACGGCGAAATCATAATCGTACTGGGGTCCGGCACGGACATTGTCCCCAGTTGATTGATCGGCATCGGCGTTCCGTGATAATCCACGCGCACGTTATCGAGCAGGGCTGTGTTTGCGCGGCCCGTGCGCACGGCCGCCAAATCCTTGCGGAAATCTTCCACCGCTTTTTCCATTCGCGCTTTTGCCTGCGCCAGCGCGTCCTTCGTATTCGCTATGGTTGTCATTTGGCCGCCTTGGTTGCCGTGAAAAACAGCAAACCGCTTTGCCGTTCCAAAAACATCGCCGCTTCGCCCTTCAAAACCTCCCTCGCCGCAACTCCACTCTTTTGTCTTCCGCGCTTCGATAAGCGCGTCTTTCCGTTCTTGCCTTTTCTACGCATTGGCGTGTTGCCTTTCACTTCCGCGAGTCACTCGCAGCTAGCTCACCATCGATCCGACATTCTCTCCCATCACGACGCGCCGCAGATTCCCCGCCACATTCATATTGAAGACGCGTATCGGCATTTTGTTGTCCATGCACAGTGAAATCGCGGTCGAATCCATCACCGACAGTCCTTTTTTAATGACGTCCATGTACGTGATTTTCTCGAACATTTTCGCGTCCGACACTTTTTCCGGGTCCGCGTCATACACACCATCGACGCGCGTCGCCTTAATAATCACTTCCGCCTTGATCTCCATCGCGCGCAGCGCCGCCGCCGTGTCCGTCGAAAAATACGGATTCCCCGTGCCCGCCGCGAAAATCACGATGCGGTTTTTTTCCAAGTGCCGCGTGGCGCGCCTGCGAATGAACGGCTCGGCAACCTGATGCATCTCGATTGCGCTCATCAGCCGCGTATGGCAGCCCACTTTTTCCAGCGCGTCCTGCAACGCGAGCCCATTGATGACCGTGGCCAGCATGCCCATGTAATCGCCTGTCGCCCTATCGATCGAAAAGCTCTTCTGCCGCCCGCCGCGAAAAATATTCCCGCCGCCGACCATGATCGCCGTCTGCACGCCCAGCCGGTTCACTTCGTTCAACTCTTGCGCGATTCCCGCCACTGTCTCCGCGTGAATTCCCGCGCTGAGCGGCCCTTGCAGGGATTCGCCGCTGAGTTTCAGCACGATCCGCCGGTAGACGGGGCCGCTCCCGCTCACCTGCGTGTTCCCCGCCATGTTTGACGTCCCCACTCGCTCGCTTCCTCTCCGCCGCTCCGCCCTGGACGTTAGATGCAAACTTCGCACGCATTCTAGCAGAGATTTTTCTCCCCGGCACATTCGCTCTTGTGGTGGCTTCCCCATAGCGCCTCAACAAATCGCTTTCCCTTGCCATGGTTCTGATCTCAATGGCCAGGCTGCATGGCGGCGCGGCCGTGGATCAAAGTAAATCCCATGGAAGCCGTACGCCATGCCTGAGATGTCCGGCTCGAGGCGGTATTAAGAGAGGCAATAAAAAACGGGCGGAGGTTGCTCCGCCCGTTGGACCAAATGGCCGTCGAATCAAACGCGGTGTTGAGATAAATGCGATTATTGTGGCGAAGCCCTCTGGAAACCACGAAGCTCCAGGCTGCTACTCCTTGGGCTTCGAGACCGTCGGAGCCGGCGATGACGAGCCCCCAGGCGTTGGCGCCGGCGAAGGCGCGCTGCTCTGCGATGCGTCAGATTCTTGGGCAGCCGGCTTGCCATCGGCTTCGCCCACTTTGAACCGCGAAAAGCGCCGCACAGCGACATTTTCGCCTAGCTTGGCAATCGTCTGAGCGATTAGCTCCTTCACCGTAACGCCCTCGTCGCGAATGAAGTGCTGTTCGTAGAGGCAATTCTCCTCGTAGAACTTTTCCATTTTGCCGTTGACGATTTTCTCGACCACCGCATCCGGCTTCCCGGTGGCGCGCGCCTGCTCGCGATAAATCTCGCGCTCGCGCTCTAGAATCTGCGGTGTGACCTCTTCGCGCCGGAGAAAACGCGGATCCAGCGCCGCGACGTGCATGGCGACGTCGTGGCACAGCCGCTGAAAATCCTCCGTGCGCGCCACAAAATCGCTCTCGCAATTCAGCTCTAGCAGCACGCCGATTTTCCCTCCGGCGTGAATGTAGCTGCCGACCAATCCTTCGGAAGTCGCGCGCTGCGCCTTTTTTTGCGCCGCCGCTTGCCCCTTCTTGCGAAGCACCGTCACCGCGTTTTCGAGATCGCCCTTCGCTTCCACCAGAGCGTCTTTGCAGGCCGAAAAACCCGCGCCGGTGCGCTCGCGCAATTCTTTCACCAGTTGCGCCGAAACATTCCCCGAACTCTCCGCTGTAGCCATTTCTGTTTAGCGTCCCTTCGCTCCTAAGTACTCCCTGCCATCTGCCTGCTTCACATTCAACTGCCGCGTGCTATTCCTCACCCCGAAAAAGAAATGCCCCTAGCTGCCGCCTTTATTCTCACTGGCTGTCTGCGCGGGCGCTTCGTCTGAGGCTGACTCGGGGACTCCCTCGGCAGGAACGTCTGCCACTGGTTCCTGCTCGACAAAGTCACCTTCCTGCTTTTCGTACTGCTCATAGGCGCTCATATCCACGTACTCCGCGTTCTCTTCGCCGCCCTCGGCGCCCTCCGCCGATTTCTGCTCGGCGATTTGCGTCTGTTCGTATTGTTCGCGTCCCGCAATCACGGCGTCCGCGATTTTCGAGGTAAACAGCCGAATCGCGCGCAATGCGTCATCATTTCCGGGAATCACCCAGTCGACCAGATCCGGATCGCAATTCGTATCGACAATCGCCACCACCGGCACGCCCATGCGCCGCGCTTCTTTTACGGCATTCACTTCGGCGTTCGGGTCAATCACGAACATCAACTCCGGGAGCGTGGCCATGTTCTCCACCCCCTCGAAATTCTGATTCAAATGCTTCAATTCGCGATCCAGCCGCGCCGCTTCTTTTTTCGGCAGCGTTGCGACTCTGCCATCTTCCACCATGGCCTTCAGCGACTTGAGCCGCTTGATCGACTTCTGCAGCGTCGCCCAATTCGTCAGCGTGCCGCCCAGCCAGCGGTGATTCACATAAAACATTCCGCAGCGCTTGGCCTCTTCCGCGATGGCCTCTTGCGCTTGGCGCTTCGTTCCCAGGAATAAAATCGCTTTGCCTTGTGCCGCGTGATCGCTCACTTTCCGCGCGGCTTCGCGAAACAGCTTCAAGGTCTTCTGCAAGTCAATGATGTGGATTCCATTGCGTTCGCCGAAGATATATTCCTTCATCTTCGGGTTCCAGCGGCGTGTCTGGTGGCCGAAGTGAACTCCAGCCTCCAGCAATTCCTTCATCGTAATTTCGACCAACGTTCCTCCTTGTTGAAGGGGCGCTTGCGATTTCGGGAAACCAAGCTCCGGTTTCCCGGAACAGCGTCCTTTTTTGCCGGTTCCTGGCCGGCCGCGAATTTAACTACAGCGGCGAGCGATCAGTGGACAGTGGTTAGAAGACAAGTCCGCCGGTCATCGCTCACTTTGCTTCTTACCGCAAAAAATCCTAAAACCCACAATGGCGAAAACGGGGCAAAGACAAAAACACGCTTTTTGTGGCGATTAGAAATTAGGTCGGATCTTTATTTTCAGTAAGTTAGACCAACTTCTAATTTCCCATAGTGGCGATTAAAAAAATCATATATTTCTCGCGGCCGCGCCCACGTTTACCGCTTGCTGAACTGGAACCTGCGCCGCGCGCCCTTCTGACCGTACTTCTTGCGTTCCTTCATGCGCGAATCGCGGGTCAAAAAACCATTCTTACGCAGCCCGGTGCGCAGCTCCGGATTGAAGCGCGCAATGGCGCGAGAAAGCCCCATGCGGATCGCGCCAGCCTGCCCGCCAACGCCGCCGCCCTTCACCGTGGCCTTCACTTCGAGCTGCTGCTGCGTCTCGGTAAACTTCAGCGGCTCTACCGCCGACGTCAACCACGCGACATTCTTGAAATAGTCCTCCACCGGCCGGCCATTCACGGTGAATTTTGCCGCACCCATTCGTATGTACACGCGCGCAACCGATTCGCGCCGCCGCCCGGTACCGTAGAACTGACCGTTGTTATTGTCCCTGCTGTCGCCCATGGAACTTGCTGCGCTGCTCAAATTCGTCTCCTTACTCGTTTTCCAATTTCTGTGGTTTCTGTCCCTGATGCCGTGTTAAAGCCTTGTCGCCAATATAGATCCGCAATTTTTTCGCGCGGCTCGCCCGCAATTTGTTTTTCGGCAGCATGCCGAGCACCGCTTCGCGGATCACCCAGTCGGCACGCTGCGGCATGAGGCGCTTTATGGGCACTTCCTTCAAACCGCCCGGATATCCGCTATGCGTGCGGTAGATCTTCTGATCGATCTTGTTGCCGGTCAGACGAATCTTCTCGGCATTAACCACCACCACGTGGTCTCCGCAATCGAGATGCGGCGTGTACGCCGGCTTATCCTTGCCAATCAAAATTCGCGCCACGCGAGCGGCCAGTCGCCCCAGCGCTTGATTTGATGCGTCCAACACATACCAATGGCTTCCGACCATCAGCTCTTCCGCTTCCCGGCCTCTCGGAATATACGTGCGCATCTCTCCTGTCCGCCTTCTTACCCTAGGGGTAAACAACAACGATACGACAGCGTACATTTTTTGTCAACGAAGGCTTGATCGAACTCTAAAATCACGGCCGAAAATCAGCGGAAAACAAAAGCGCGCGACGACAGCGCCATCCAGAAACCCTTCAGACGATGTAAGTGTGGCCGAGGCTTACCCTACGCTGAAGACCGCACTATGAAATACGGTTCCCATTGTCTATGGCTGAGGCACGGTTCTTGCTAACGTGAAAACGGCAGAAAGGCCCGTGGTAATCGCCCCGGCCGCACCGAGTTCTGGCGCGATTTCTTGGCTGGACCAAACTTACCGGCTTAGCCGCACGCATTACACAGCCAGACGCACCTTAGATCAGAGGAGACGCTCATGAAGCTCGTAACAGCAACCTTCGCTACAGCAGTTCTTTTGGCGCTGGCCGGCGTCGCGCCTTCCGCGCGCGTGCAGGCGCAGGACCAAAAACAGCAACAAGACAAGACGCCCGCAAAACCGCAAAAGCCTCAGCAACATCCGCAGGAGCAGCATCAACAAAAACCAGCGCATCCGCAGACATCTCGTCCGGCGCAGCGCCAGCAGCAACCCAAACAGCAGGCGCACCAACAAGAACAACAGAAACAGCAGCAGAAGGCGCAACAGCAGCAGCAAAAGACCGAACAAAAACAGCAGCGCGCGCAACAACAGCAAAAGCCTGCGTCACGCCAGCAGCCAGCTCACACGGAGCGCGCACAACAAGCTGCGCCGGCGCATGGCCAGCAGCGCGCTCGCGGCAATGCCCAACAAGTCGCGCACTACGAGCAAGCGCATCTTCGCCGGTATCAGCCGCGTACGAATGAGCGCGTGGTGCGCATTCCCGATGCGCAGTTCAGCGCGCATTTCGGCCAAGGACACAGATTCCACATGGGCCGGCCCGTCATCGTGGGTGGTTTTCCGCGCTTCCAGTACAGCGGCTTTTGGTTCGTCCTTGAAGAACCTTGGCCAACTTATTGGTACGACAGCGACGACTTCTACGTCACTTTCGACGGCGGATTGTATTGGCTGTGCGACTATAACGATCCTGGCGTGCAGATTCAGCTGGTGGTGGTTACTGGCTGATTTCAGACGTAAACCGAGTACGACCGAGGCTCGGTCTCCGTGGAGACCGAGCCTTTTTTTGCCCCACTCAGCTTCGAATAACCTACAGGACTCGACGTACCGTTTCCGGAGGCGGAAAGAGACGCAAATCGAGGAAATCAAAAGGGCTGGGCGCAAGGCCGGCGCAATCTGCTGCGTGGCCTCGCGGAACTTGAACGTGAGCGTGCGCTGGCGTCACGCACCTGTGCAAACTCGCGTGACGCTCGCGCGAAGGGCGACCTTTAGCTAGCTGAAACCGAAGAGGTCGCCACGCCTTTCGCGTTCGTTCGCGAAAAGGATTTGTCCGTGTTGCCTGGCGCGTCGCCGCTCTTGTCGATTTCGATGGAGCCTTTGAAATAGGCCCCGTCTTCGATCATGATGCGCGCGGTGGTCAAATCACCGACCACCGAGCCGTCTTTCTTGATCTCGATGCGGTCACGTGCGCGAAGATTTCCCTTCACGTTCCCGTATACGACCACTTCGCGAGCGATGATGTCAGCGGTGACTTTCGCGCTTGCGCCGACGGTCAACTTGCGCTCTTCGAGGTGAACCAAACCTTCGACGGTTCCATCAATGCTCAGATCTTCGTTACCGGTGATTTCGCCCTTCACGTGCAAACTAGCTCCCAGCCGCGCCGTGGCGCCGCCGGACATCGATGAATGAACAGGCTCGATCGGATTCATTGCCATTGCTTTTGCCTCCCAGTTTGGCGGTGTTTGCGTCTTCGCCGGAATCGTTGCCGATTTTTCGGGCGCCGCGGACGGCGCGGCCGGCTCCGGCACTTTATTGTTGCCCCACATATGACCCCTCCTCGGATACACGCATGCCACAAAAGCCTGGACCGGCCGGGGGTCTTTGAATCTATGCGCAGCACGGCAGTGGGGCAAGGAGAAGTTTTTCGCGGGGTGTCCGGAAAGCTACCGCGTTGCGGAGGATATCCGCGGCTCGCGCCGAACGCAAGAGCGGCCCGCGCGCTGCCGAGAATTAGTATTTGCGCAGAACGCCGATGACGCGGCCCTGAATTTTCACTTCGCCGGCGGAAACAACGATAGGCGCCATGGTGGAATTCGCGGGCTGCAGGCGAATTTTCCCCGCGCCCTCGCGATAGAAACGCTTTAGAGTGGCCTCTTCATTGCCCACCAGAGCGACAACGATTTCACCGGGATTGGCGACTTGGGTTTGTTCGACGACGACGTAGTCGCCATCGAGAATGTGGTCTTCGTGCATGGAGTCGCCCTTCACTTGCAGAACAAAACTGTTTGAGCCGCGCGTGAAGTCGGCGAGAGAAATGGTCTCGCGATCCTCGACGGCTTCGAGGGGACGGCCAGCGGCGATGCGTCCCACAAGAGGAAGGCCGACGGCGTGGCGCTCGATGACCTGCTTGCGAACCGGCCTGGGAAGCTGGATGATTTCGAGCGAGCGGCTTTGATTGTAGCCGCGGCGGACGAAGCCTTTGCGCTCGAGCGTTGAGAGATGCTTGTGCACCGTGGCGAGCGAAGTGAGCTTGAGGGCGCGGGCGATCTCCTCGAAGCTGGGAGAGTAGCCGCGCTTGTCCAGAAAACCGACCAGGTAATCGAGAACTTGCTTCTGCCGCTTGGTGAGAGTCATCGCGCCTCCTGCGTTTGAGCAGCATCAGTATGGGCGAATCAAAAGCGAAAAGTCAAGTGAATGCGTGCCGATTCTGACATTCGCGCGGCAGGATGCGGCGGATCAGCGGTTGAAGGGGCGCTCGGATATCCAGTGGAAGCCGCGGGAGACGATGAGAAACTTCGAGCGGTCGAACAGTTCAAGCTGCGCGTGAACCTTGTGTCCGGCCATGACACCGTCGAGGACTAACTGGCTCGGCGCAGGCTGAGTGAAAGAAAAATTTGCTTTCCAATCCTTGTCCGTGCGGCTGGTAAGCGAGAGAGTCTTGGCGTTCACGTCGATCTTCGCGCCGTAAAGGCGGCTGCTGTCCTCATCCATGCCTTGAATGCTCGCGTATTGAGGATAATCGAAGATGAGGCGGCGCCAGCGCGCGGCGTCTGTGGTGAGCGGCGCGTGCGACTGGCCGTCGAGGGTGAAGTCCTCTACATTCCAAATTCCGTAAAGCGGAGATTTCGGCCTGTGGGGACCATACACACGGTACACGGAGATGGAACCGTAGAGATTGGCGCTCACAAGCCACACACCAAAGAGGATCTGCGCAGCAAGAGCGATGCGGTTAGCGCGGACGCTCTGAAAAAGCGGCTGCTGCGAAGAGGGAGGCGCAGTCCGATTGAGGAAGAACAGGTTCGCCAGGCGTTTGGCTTCGGGCGCAAGCAGGAAAAGTGAAATCAAAATCAGATGGCCCGACAACAGCTTCACGGGAACATCGTAGGTCATGTTCAGCATGAAGACCTGCGTCGCGTCGGCCACGCAGATGAGCGCCCCGAGCGTGGTGGTGCGCGGAAGAAATAAGAGAACTCCGCCGAGCATTTCGGCGCAGCCGGCAAAAATCTCGTAAGCCTGCGAAGCTCCGATGGACGACCACAAAACGCCCATCGGAGAGAAATTGCCATAAGGTTCAAGCAAACGATTCAAGCCCGGGAACGGCATCTGCAGCGGAAGAACCTTGGCCGCGCCATAGGTAAGCATGCTGGCGGCGAGTGATAAACGAACGAACACGCGGAACCAGGAATAGAGTTTGAGGTAGCTTTCGCGCTTGCGGTCCCAGAAAGACCAGACCACCGTTCCCAAGATGGCCAGCGCAAGAATGCACGCAAGTTCAACCCAGTCGTAGATTCTGTCGCCGCTACCGGTCTCCACGGTAACGATGGAATGTCCGATGCGGAAAATGTGCGCGGAGATCCAAACGATGATGGTTTTCGCGGGAGCGGTCATGTCCAGCTCAAAAGCCCCGGTGTCATTGGTGGTAGCCAGCAGCAATGACGTCAGCATCTGCGTCAGAACGATGTACAGACCGAAGTAGAGAAAGCAGAAGCGAAACGCGATGCGCGTCGCAAGGCTCCAGCGCGAAGCGGTTGCCTCGCGCGTGCGTTGCGAGATAACTTGGGTCACAAACGCGGGTTGGTCAGCAATCGCCATTCTGATTTTCCGGGTGGGCGGCAGTATACACGCTGACATTTGGAGCGGCAATATTCGCTGAAGATAATTACTCGATACGGTGGGACTAGACAGGTTTGATGGCGAGGAAATCCTAGAGCTCTTTCTGGTTTCGTTCCTTAACTATGCCGCGGAACCCTTTGGAGGAAGGATGCTGCGAGGTTTAGGGCTCCAGCCTGAATCTGTTGCACGCTTTCATTCCGTGGCTGCGGCAGGTTCCTTCTTCTTTCTGTGAAGCTTGCGGTGAATATCCGGCCAGAATTCCTTCAGTTCGTTGCCAAACGCATCCACGGAAAGCCCCGTGGCCCAGTTGGTGGCTGTGCTTGTGACGCCGGCGTCGGAACGAGGATAATAGAGGCTTGAAATGCCCGCCGCCACCGCGCTGCCGGCAAATTCGGAAACGTTGAACACATTCCTCCCGGAATCCGTACGCGACACGGCGATGCGGCTGATCGCGTAGCCGAAACGCCGGAGAAAGCGCCCGTGGCTCAACTGATAGTAGCGTGGATCCGTTCGCAAAAAGGACGGGAACACGGCTCCCACCATCATGTTTTCATCCACCTGATCGGCGAACGCGGCGCCGTATCTTTTGCCGTAACCTGCAGCCCCTTCTCCAAAGGCCGAATAAGCATCGTGGGCCTGGCGGATTCCGGCAAGCACGCCGACAATAAAGAATTCGTAGGGATCGAAAGTGCCTTCGGCGGTGGTTGAGAACTTCTGCTTCCACGTCAGCGGCGGAACCTTGGCTTGATTCTCGACGGTCAGGTAATTCGGCATGACGTAGAACATGCGATCGTCTTTCTTCTGCGGTGTCGTGGATTGGCCCTGGCCTTGCTGATTCTGAGGATTCTGTGTTGAAGCGTCGGACTGGGCCATGAGAGGTGGAGCGAACGTCTGTTGTGCGACTGCCAGCATGGGAAAGAACAAGAGAATGATCGAGAGCGCTCCGATGGGAAATGCGTAGAACGGCCGCTTTGAAGAGTGCTGGCGACACCTAGACAATTCGGTTTTCCGGACGATGCTGATCGGCTCCCCCAAAGTTATCTCATTCGCTCCATCGTCTTTCAGTTTAACACTGCCGTGTGCTTCATGTTGTGGTTCGTAGAATCGAAAAATCTAGCACGGTAATGATTATGGCAGATTATTGCCAGCGGGTCTGCTACTCGGCGCGAAGGGCTTCGACGGGATTGACGTTGGCGGCGCGGCGCGAAGGCAAATAGCTGGCGAGCAGAGCCGCGGCGACAAGCCCGACGGTGACGGCTGCGTAGGTAAGTGGATCGACAGGGCTAACGTGGAAAAGCAGCGAGGACATGAGCCGCATTGCAGCAAACGCGGCGACGAGGCCGAAGGCGACACCGATGCCAGTGAGCAGTAATCCCTGGCGAACGAACATTCCGGTGACCTCTTTCTGTTGCGCGCCGAGAGCCATGCGAATGCCGATTTCGCGCGTGCGCTGCGAAACGGAGTAAGCGATGACGCCGTAGAGTCCGACGGCACCAAGCAACAGCGCCATGGCGCCGGCGATTCCCAGCATGATGAGCGTGAACGAAGTGCGGGCGATCGAAGCACCGTAGAGGTCGCCCAGCGTGCGGATGCGCGCAAGAGGAAGGTCAGCGTCGACGGACCAGACCGCCTGACGAATCTCATTGAGAAACGCCTGCGAGCCCGCGCGCGGACTGCGAACAGTGAAAGCCGGACTGCGTTCCACATGCAAAGGGTCGCTATCAAGTTTTGCGGCCATGATCGGGAAATACACGGAAGATGGCGCGTCCTCGGTCATGCCGTTGTAGTGAACGTCGCCAACGACGCCGACGATTTCTCGCCAGTCGTCGACCGTGGATACGCGGATGCGTTTGCCAAGGGCGTTCGCAGGCGTGCCCCAGTATTCGCGAGCAAAATTTTCGCCGACAATAGCGACGGCGATTTTGTCGTACGTTTCGGCCCAAGTAAAACTTCGGCCGGCAACGAGCGGAATTCCCAGCGTCTGGAAATATTCGGGCGACACCAAGTTGAACTGGCGAAGGTGCGGAATCTCGCCCTGGGCGTAAGAGTGATCTTGCGCATAGATGGGATCTTGCCATCGATTTTCGTCCATGGGGACGGACCTAGAGAAGGCGACCGCCGAAACTCCGGGAAGAGCGGCAATCTTGTCGCGAATCTGCTGCTCGACGCGCGGCACACGCTCGTCGTCCGAAAGTTCAGAACTCGGAATGGAGATGCGAAACGTCTGCGCCTCGGCCGGGCGAAAGCCGGGGCTGACCTGCGACAAGGCGCGGAAAGTTCGGATCATGAGGCCCGAGCAAATCAGGAGCACGAAGGCGAGGGCTACTTGCAGGGTGACGAGAATATCGCGCGCGCGGTGGCGCTCGCGGCTCTGGCTGAGCGTGCGTCCCCCTTCGCGGAGGCCAGTTCCTGCATTCGCGCCAGCGTATTTGAGAACCGGAACGGAGCCGAAGAGCAAACTCGTGAGGATGGCGATTGCCAGAGTAAAGAGCAAGACGCGCCCATCGATGCCGATGTCGCCGATGCGCGGAAGGCCGGAGGGGGCGAGCGCCACCAG
This sequence comes from Candidatus Acidiferrales bacterium, assembly GCA_049787175.1. GTDB lineage: Bacteria > Acidobacteriota > Terriglobia > Acidiferrales > UBA7541 > DAHUXN01. The sequence goes on from JBAQYT010000102.1 coordinate 52,301, forward strand.
CAAGCGCACCGCGGCACGGGCCAGTCCCAGGCCCAAGACGCTGCCGATGAGGCCGATCACAAGGCTTTCGAAAAGTAATTCACCGGCGATGCGTCCGCGTGACGCACCGAGCGCCGTACGAATGGCGAGTTCCTGCTGGCGTCCTTCCGTGCGCACCAGAAAAAGATTGGCGACATTCGCGCACGCGATCAGCAACACCATGCCAAGGCTGCCCATCAGAACCCACAGAAGGCTTCCGATGTCACCGACAACGTCGCGTTTCAGCAGTCGAAGGTTCGGGCCGATGTGCGCCTTCTGAAAAAGATTGAGACTGAAGCCAGGCGGAGCCGGGAAACTTCGCAGGACGATGGGAAGCATGCGGGTCACGTCAGCGTTGGCCTGAGCAAGAGTGACTCCAGGCTTCAGACGTGCCAGGGCATCAAAACTGTAACGTCCGAGGAACGTCTTGCTGCGGTCAAGCTGAAAAGGCGCAATCAGGGCCGGGTCGGGCTGGTCGAGGAAGTGAAACTTCTGGGGCAAGACGCCGATGATTTGCCGCGGCTCGCCGTCGACGATGATGGTTTGACCAACGGCTGATGGATTACCGCCGAATTTGCGCTGCCAGTAGCCGTAGGTAAGAAGCACGGTTTGCGGCGCGCTGGGCAAATCGTCGCTACGCGAAAAGCTGCGGCCGAGCATGGGTGCTACTCCGAGAATGGAAAGCGTGCCATCAGTGACATTCAAAGCGTGTATCTGCTCCGGGTCGCCTACACCGGTGACCGTATCGGTATCGCCATCGTAAAGTCCGATGTCTTCGAAGACGAGGCTCTGCCCGCGATAAACGAAATAGTCCGCTGGCGATAACTCCACGTTGACAAGATTGATGCCTGGGGCCGTGAGCCACACGCCAACAAGCTGTTCAGGGTGAGGATACGGCAGCGGCTTCAGCAGGACGCCTTCGAGGACGCTGAAGACCGCAATATTCGAGCCAACGCCGAAAGCAAGCATCAGAAGGGTGAGAAACGTGAACAGGGGCGCGCGGCGGAGCCGGCGAAGTACTTGCTTGAGCTGCGCGGTGAAAGAATCCATTTTTTGCCTTTCCGCGGGCAGAGCCGCGCCGAGAGAGCGCAGCGCACCATGCGGCTCCAGAACGCTCCCGTAAGTAGAATACGAAGGCGCAAGCGCGAAAGTTCCGCGCCAGATGAAGCGCTAGTGCGTAGCCTCGAATTCTTTCGCGAGAGGTTTGGGCATTTTTGCACAGCCACGCGCATAAGATGAGGTAAGCGAATCAACGGTTCGAGGGTGGAATTGCGCAATTCCACGGGTCAAAAGCGACGCTGGGCGTTTTGAGTTTTCGTAAATCAAACGCTATGCTAGGCTTATGAATTAGGCAAATAGTGGGGATTTCCTCGCTGAGCGAATCCTAAGGAATGGAAGCGCCGATTGCGGCGCGGCTATGGCTGCGTTGCGATTGGATTTCTAAAGAGCGATCGAGTGGAGAACGAGTGGGATCCTATTTCTCGTGGATGATCGGCGGCCCGCAAGGAAGCGGCTTGAACGTAAGCGCGGAGATTTTCGCGAAGGCGCTGAGCCGGTCGGGCTACTACGTTTTCGGGCAGATCGAATACCACTCCAACATCAAGGGCAAGCACAGCGCGTACAAGCTGCGGATTTCCGATGAGCCGGTGGCATCGCACACGGACACGGTGCATTTGCTTTCCTCACTCGACGAAGAGACGCTCGTCGGCGACTTGTATCACGAGTTCCCCGCGCATCGCGGGCACGCGCAGGAAGTAGCGGCCGGCGGCGCAATTCTCTACGACGCGGAACAGAAAAGATTTGCGGAGACCATTCAGCGCAAGGACATTTTCCTCTGGGAAATGCCGTACGCCGAACTGCTCGACCGCGCGCTGACCGAAGCGGGCAAGCCCGGACAGGCGCGCGCATACCGCATCATGACCAACACCCTGGCTCTGGGCGCTTCGGCGGGCGCGGTGGGATTTGATTTTGAGCCGGTGGCAACGGCGATTCGCGACAATTTTGGCGCCAAGGCCGGCAAAGTCGCCGATCTGAACGTAAATGCAGCGCGGTATGCCTACGAGTACGCGCGAGAAAGATTCGCGCACCAGTTGAAATTTTCGCTGCCTGCCGCGCCTGCAAAGCGCGAACAAATCATGGTGAAAGGAACGCAGGCCGTAGGCATGGCGAAAATTAAAGCGGGCTGCGGCTTGCAGACGTATTACCCGATCAGCCCAGCGACGGATGAGAGCGTTTATCTCGAAGGCTGCCAGAGCGAACAAAATCTAGTCGTGCTGCAAACGGAGGATGAAGTTTCAGCGATTGATGCGGCGGTGATGGGAGCGCACGGCGGCGTGCGCACCTCGACTTCGACGTCAGGACCAGGATTTGCGCTGATGCCGGAAGGCTTGGGATTCGCAGCGATCACGGAAGCGCCGGGACCGGTAGTGATGCTCTACCAGCGCGGCGGCCCGTCGACGGGATTGCCGACGCGGCAGGAGCAGGGCGACTTGCTCTTTGCGCTGCATGCCGGACAGGGCGACATTCCGCGCATCGTGATGGCGCCCGGTGACATTGAAGAATGTTTTTACGATACGTTTGACGCGTTCAATTACGCCGACCGCTACCAATTGCCCGTGATCGTGCTCGTCGATAAGCATCTCGCGAGCTGTTACCAGACGCTGCCGCCTTTCAAAACTTCGCATTTGAAGATCGATCGAGGGATGGTCAAGCCGGCGAACACGAACGGCGATTATCACCGTTACGCGTTCACGAAGGATGGCATCAGTCCGCGATCCGTCCCCGGACAAGCGGGCGGAATTTTCTGGTCCACGTCGGACGAACACGACCCGCGCGGACACATCACCGAAGGCATCGGCAACCGCCTGGCCATGATGGAAAAACGCATGGGCAAAGTGGGCATGGCGGCCCGTGAGATTCCCGACGGCAAGAAGTACAGATTTTTCGGTCCTGCCACGCCACAGAAAATTCCTGTTCTGGCGGTCTGCTGGGGTTCGACGAAAGGCGCGATGCATGACGCGCTGCGCCGCGCGGACCCGCATCACCAGCGGTACGCTGCTCTTCATATCCGGCTGATGAATCCATTCCCCGTCGAGCCGGTAAAGAATATCCTGGCGCGGGCGGAGCGCGTGGTGTGTTTCGACGGCAATTATTCGGGGCAACTGGCGCAGGTGATTCGCGCGGACACCGGAGTTTCGATTCAGCATCGCGTGGTGAAGTACGATGGCCGTCCATTTTCTGAGGATGAAATCATGGTTGCTCTCGAAGCGGCGAAGGCCGACGCTCCGGAGCGGCTGGTGATTTCGCAAGGGCGCGTGATCGAAGCGGGGCACGGGAATCGCGAGTTCGACGAAATGCTCGCGCTGCGCGGCAGCAATCCAAAGATGCTCGCTCCGATGGTGCCGCTGCCGCCGGGCTACAACAGGTAGAAGAAGTAAGGGGAAAATCGGGAATGACCACGATCATACCGGAACTGAAAACCATTCAGGCTGCGGATTTCAAATCAGACGTTCATAACGATTGGTGCCCGGGGTGCGGCGACTTCGGCGTGGTGTCAGCGGTGCAGATGGCTCTCGCGAAGTTGCAAGTGCCTCCGCATCGCGTGGCGGTGATCAGCGGGATCGGATGCGCGGGCAAAACCGCGCATTACATGAACACATATTCGTTCCACACACTGCACGGACGCGTGATGCCTTCGGTAACGGCCATGAAGCTGGCGAATCACAATCTGACCGTGATCGGAGTGGGCGGCGACGGCGACGCGTACGGAATCGGCGGCGGACATTTTGTTGCGGGAGGGCGGCGAAATCTGGATATCACATACGTGGTGATGAACAACGACGTGTACGCGCTGACCAAAGGCCAAGCGTCTCCGACAATTGCAAAAGGACAGAAGACCAAGTCGATGTCGGAAGCGTCGATCATGGACGCGATCAATCCGATTTTGCTGGCACTGGCGTGCGGATATACGTTCGTCGCGCGCGGCTACGCGCTGGATACCAAATATCTCTCGGAGATTATCGCGCAGGCGATTCAGCATCGCGGAAGCGCGCTGGTCGACGTGCTGCAAACCTGCCCAACATACAACGATCTGCACACAAAAGGGTTTTACGCCGGACAGATTGAAGGCCAGCCGCGGCTGTATCGGCTGGATCAAGCCGGATACGATCCGGTCGTTCACAACACCGATGATCCGGTGGAGATTGCACAGAAAAAAGCGCAGGCGCTTTTGAAGTCGCAAGAACCCGGCGGAAGAATTCCGCTCGGTGTTTATTACAAACTCGATGTTCCCACCTACGAAGACCACCTAAAAGCAAAAATCCCCGGCCTGCAGGAAAAGCCCCTCGCCGAACTGGATTTGTATCACCGCGACATCACCGCAAACCTGACAGAATTAATGTAAAGCGGCAGTCGCCCAGCCTATCCGACCAAGAAGAAACTGCGATGCAGCTCCTTGGCTTCCGTAAACTCCAGGTAACAGCAGTACCTGATCAGCGGATGTTCGCTATTGACAGCCCTCAGATCTCGGAGAACAGCTCTATTTGATGCATTGGCGCCCCCTGCTTGAGTCCACGGCTCCCCGTTTCTCTTAAACAAATAGAGCGATGGCGGCGACCAATCGGCATGTCGCATGAGCTGATATTTATTGTTGAAGTCAAATTTTGCGAGCGGCTTCCCCGAAAGAAGTGAAAAACTCACAGCAACGGTGAACTCGAGCGCATGCAGGTCGCGTAGCTCTACCGCTAACTGAAGCGCTTCGATTCCCCCGTCGAACCAAACTTCCCGTGGTTTCCATTGTTCGTCGATCTTGTCGATATGAAGATCGTCACACTTTTCATAGCCACGGGTCTTGAGATTGGACAGCATCCATTGCTCGATGGCTTTTTTACGCCTCAGAAGGTTCACCGGCATATTTTGCGACAATCCCCCTTGCTTATCGAGACCGAAAAAAACCGATGGCGATTGAAGTAAGACTGGAGGTAGTCAGAGCACGGTGACGACAAGCCGCTTGCCACGTGCGCGGCGAACTCGAAAATGTTTTTTGTATTTCTTAGCGGTCAGGAGGAGCGGCAGGCGGAGCCGAGGGAAACGGCGCGGCGCTGGCGACAGAAGTTCCAGGCTGCCATAGCAGCGTCATTTCGTGGTCGCGGACGGTGGTAAATTCGGCCCTGTCGCCGCGCGCGACCGGTTCGGATGGCGGCAGGGGCAGGCGCTCGAAGTTCATGAACTGGCCGCCGCGCTCGATGCGGAAATCGAGATGCGGCCCGGTGGCCAGTCCGGTCATGCCGACAAGGCCGATGCGCTGGCCTTGCGCGACATGCTGGCCGTCGCGAACGAGGATGCGCGAGAGGTGCATGTAATAGGTTTCGTAGCCGTTCGAGTGCTGCACTTTGACGAGATTGCCGTCCCCGCCTTTGCGACCTGCAAAAATCACGCGTCCGTCGCCAATGCTCTGCACCGGCGTGCCGATGGGTGCGGCATAGTCGGTTCCCAGATGGGGACGATAAACTTTCAGAATCGGATGAAAACGGCTGTAGCTAAAGTGCGACGTGATGACGGCGGCGAACTTCAAGGGCGAATGAAGAAACGCTTTCTTTAGCGATTTGCCGTCGGGAGTGTAATACGCCGGAGCGCCGGTGGGATCGTGAAAGAGAACGGCGCGATAGGGGCGGCCATCGTTGTCATATTCCGCGGCGAGGATTTTGCCGTAGGCGATGGTCTGGCCAGTGGAGAGCTTCTTCTTTTCGACGACCACGCGAAAACTGTCGCCAGGGCGCGGGTCGGTGTAGAAGTCCAAGTCCCAACTGAAAATATCGGCGATGCGCATGGCCAGCTCAGGGGATTCACCGGCCTGAGTGACTGCATCGAAGAGCGAGCCGTTGATTTTGCCGGAAACGGCATCCGTTTCCACTGTGGAGGGAATGGTCTGAACTTCAGCATGGAACTGGCCGTTGTGAAGAACGATGGAGAGAATACGCTCGGGGTCGATCTGGTAACTTAACTCCGCGAGCTGGCCGAAAAGAGTGCGGGCGATTTTGAGTTCGTTGCCCGCGCGGAACATGCGGAAGTCAAAAACGGACTGCGCGGCGGCGACGATTTGGCCGGATGTTTGGGGGTCAACATTCATGCGCGCGAGGAGCGAGGCGAAAGGCATGCCGCGAGGAACTGAGGAAGATGTGAAAACAAGCTGAGGAGCCGGCACAGGAATGCGTTCACTGGCAAGTGCAACTTCGCGGGCCAGGCGGCGCTCAAACGCGAAACGAGTGAAGTAAGAACCCGTGATGGCCAGAGCGGCAATGATGGCGATGACTGACCACGAAATGAGCTTGCTGCGGCTCACGCGCCCCCTCAGGCGGCAAGATGCCGATGGAACCCGAAGAATACTCTCATCCAGGCTTGGAGCCTAAGAAGAAATGGAAGCCCTTGATGGGCAAATCACCCTGGCCGAACGGCCGGGTGTGAGGATTCACCGCGAGAAGCTCCGAGACTTGGCCGGTTACTTTATCCAAGCTTTCACTACCGGCGCACACTTAGGTATTTAATCCCATCAACTCCGGCGAAGACCGTATTGGCCGATTCTCCGCTTTGCCGCTTAATCGATGCTGATCTTGTAGACCTGTTTCACAGAGCGGAATAAAGCTCCGGCGAAGCAGCGAGAGGCAAACGGGAGGAAGCGTCGATGAAGATAGATGCGATTGCCACGGGGCCCGAACTTATCTGCGCGGATTGTGGAGTTCGCTTCCAGGCGCGGCGCGTGACGGACGGCGTGGAAGAAATCTGCGGCGCTTGCTACGAGGCGCGATTCCCGACCTTTTCAGCGCCGCAGTTGCAGCGCATCTCTCCAACGTTCCACGGCCACCTCGCGGCGGACTAAAACCTGCCTCAAAATCGCGTCGGGGGATTGTTAGCGCTCGGCGCCCGGCGCGGAGGCTGAGGCTTCCGCGGGCTTGGCGACAAAGTATTTCTCTTCGTAGAGGTCGTGGTAAATCTTTCCGGCAACATCGGCGGCGTGGGGGCCGCTGACGATGCGCGCTCCACCGCGAAGCAAAACCACCAGCACAAGCTTTGGCGGTTCCTGTCCCGCGTAGGAAGCAAACCAGCCAAGACGGCCGCCTTTCAGCTCGTCATTGCATGTTCCGGTCTTGCCGAGGGCTTGTTCTCCTTCCGGATCGTTACTCTGCCGCGCCGTTCCGTAAAGCACGGCGGCTAGCATGCCTTGCCGAAGCTCGGGCAGAAGCGGCGCGATTCCGAGTGTGCGGCGAACGCGCGGAGCGAAGTCGCGAGCGGCGTCGGTGCTTTGCGGATATTGCAGATAGTACAT
>JBAQYT010000246.1:0-64629 GCA_049787175.1 Candidatus Acidiferrales bacterium
GAGAATGAAATGAGCGGCAGAATGGCGCAAGGTAGAAAAATCCGAGGCGCTGGTACGCTCGCATTTCTGTTTTTTCTTTCGATTTCGTCCGCGCGAGGACAAGACGCATCCCTCGAAGGCAAACGCATTGCCTCGGTCCGCGTGGTGGACAGCTCTGGACATGCGATTCCGGAAAAGGTTTCACCCGCGGCTTTGAAAGCCGGGGACGCTTTTCACATCACCGCCGAGCGCGATGCGCTGCGCGAACTGAATCAGACCGGACTCTTCTCCGATGTGCGCACAAGCGCCACGCCCGAGGCTGACGGACTTCACGTTGACTTCATTGTTACCCAGAATTATTACAACGATGTTGTCCGAGTCTACGGCCTCAAGGAGCCGCCCAACGAGGCCACCGCGCTGGCGGCGCTACGTTTGCCTCTGGGTCAGCCTTTCCAGCTCGACGACTTAAACGCGGGCCTGGAACGCCTCGGCCAGACAATGAAAGACGATGGTTTCTATGCGGCGCAATGGCATTACGGGCTGGCGAAACATCCGGATACGCGCCAGATGGACGTCACCGTAGACGTGACACCGGGACGAAGGGCAAAACTGTCCTCAGTGAATGTCCACAATCAAACTCCGTTTTCCGATAAGCAAATGCGCGGCCGGCTCAAGCTCAAACGAGGAACGCAGGTTACCTCGGAAAGAATCGATCGCGGCACGGAGCGGTTGCGGACCTATTTGGTATCGGCTGGATACTTGGAGGCGCGCGTTATCGCGAATCGCGGCGACTATGATTCGAATTCTGCCACTCTTCCCCTGACGGTTGATGTCGTCGCGGGCCCGCGCGTCTCCGTAATAGTCACGGGCACAAAAGTTTCAGCAAAGGAAATCAGGAAACTGGTCCCCGTTTATGAAGAAGGCGACGTGGACCCTGATCTTTTGGAAGAAGGCCGAAGGAACATCCGGGATCTGCTGCAAAAAGAGGGCTACTTCGACTCGACTGTGAGCTATACCTCGCGCTTGGATCCCAAAACGCATGTGGACGCGATTACTTACACAATCGACCGCGGAATCCGGCATCGTTTGGTGGGTGTGGTGATTGAAGGGAATCGCTATTTCAGCAACGATCTGTTGAGAAGCCGCCTGCAGGTTCAGCCGGAGAGTCTGCTCTCGCGAGGCCGCTTCAGCCAGAATATGGTCCGCGACGATGCCAACTCCATCGCCGCACTTTACATTTCGAACGGCTTCCTGCAATCACAAGTGCATCCCGATGTAAGGGACGATTACCAAGGGAAGAAGGGCAATCTTTTTGTCGCCTATCAAGTCGAGGAGGGTCAGCAAACTCGCGTTGCCGATCTGAAATTGCAGGGCAATGCCGCGCTGACCACAGCACAACTGCTCACCGTAATCAGTTCCAGAAAGGGCGAGCCGTATTCACAAACGAACGTTACCTCCGACCGCGATAACATTCTGGCCTATTATTTCGATCAGGGCTTTCCGAACGCGCAATTTGAGGCCACCGCCGCGCCTGCGGGAACCGACCAGGTCGCTTTGATCTATCAGATCACCGAAGGGCAGCGCGTCGATGTAAGCCAAGTATTATTGGCAGGCTACCGCTACACGCGTCCAGGCATCATCCGAAGACAGGTGGTCGTAAAAGCCGGAGGGCCCTTGCGCGAGGGCGACCGCATCGCAACGCAGCAAAAACTCTATAACCTTGGCATTTTTGACCGCGTGGACGTAGGACCACAGAATCCCGACGGCGATTACCCTGACAAGACCGTTGTGGTCGTGGTACAGGAAGGCAGGCGATACACACTGAGCTACGGATTTGGTTTCGAAGCGCAGCGACTGGCCTCCATTTCGAATGCAACGGCGACCAAATTAAGTGCGAGTCCGCTTGGAATCTTGGAGGTTTCGAAAATCAACTTCGGCGGCCGGGGCCATACGGTTTCGCTGAAGCTCCGGGGCAGTACGTTAGAATACCAAGGGCTGCTGAGCTACGAGGCGCCGAATTTTTTGACGTACCCGTGGCTAAACCTGATCATTAGCGGCTTGGCGGACAAGGCCAGCTATGTAAACACCTTCACGGCTACGCGCTATCAAGGAAGCGTCCAACTGGCACAGACCGTCTCCCCATCTACTTCATTGATTTACCGGTATTTTTACCGGCACGTGACCGCAACGAACCTGAACGTATCGGTTGAGGAAGTGCCTCTGTTTAGCCAACCGACCAGAGTCTCTGGGTTTGAGGAAACATGGGTGCGCGATCGCCGCGACAATGCCGCAGACACAACCCATGGGTCATTCAACACAGCTGACCTCAGTGTGGCCACGCGTTCGCTAGGATCGACAGCCACTTTCTTGCGCTTTTCCGTGCAGAACTCCACGTACACGCCATTTCACCACTCATCATTGGTGTTTGCACGCTCCACGACGTTTGGAATCGAGGATGCTTTCAACGGATCTGCCGAAGACGATATCCCTCTGGCGGAGCGGCTTTTCGCTGGGGGCGGTACGTCGCTCCGTGGATTTTCGCTCAACCAGGCCGGCCCGCGCGACCCGACCACTGGATTCCCAGTTGGCGGCTTGGCGATGCTTGTGTTCAATCAGGAGCTTCGTTTTCCGATGCATTTGCCTCTGGTTGGAAGCCATCTAGGTGGAGCGCTCTTCTACGATGCCGGGAACGTTTTTTCGGACATCGAACATGTCTCTCTGCGTTATACTCCATTGCCGCCGCCTTCGGGGTGCCAGCCCGGGACGACAATCACGAACACGCTGTCCGAGTGTCCTAACTTGAATTATTTCTCGCACACAGTAGGTTTCGGTTTTCGCTACGCGACGCCGATTGGGCCGGTGCGCCTGGATTTTGGTTACCAACTCAATCCCGCCGAATTTGAATCCCAGGATACCAACACCAAACCCTACACCATCGTGACGTCGCGTTTGCCTCACTTTCAGTTTTTCTTCAACATAGGATCGATATTCTGATGCGCATGACGGTCACAATAATCGCGTTGGTTTTTTGCGTTGCGCTCAGGGTCAGCGCGCAAAACCGGCCGAGCAGCGCAAGCGCTCCTTTATCGAATTCCACACCGCAAAGTGCGGCGGCGTCGCGATCCACTGACGTCGACGGAATCGCAGCGCGAATCGGCAACGATGTTTTGACGGATAGCGAAGTGCGCGAACTCCAGGATTATCAGAAGCTGGTGGAAGGGCAGGCGCAAGAGCGCCCGAAAGTCATGGAGGAATTGGTCGACCAGTGGATTGTTGAAACAGACGCAGTGGCGACAAAATTTCCGCATCCGACCGCTGCGGAAGTGACCCAAGAGTTCCAGGTTTTACTGAAGCAGTTCCCTTCGCGCGGTCAGTTTCAAGCGCGCCTGGCCCAGATCGGACTGACGCAGGACGAGGTTCGTCAGGTTCTCGAGCGCCAGCTTTATTACATCCGATTCCTAAATTACAAGTTTCACGCTGCAACACAAGTCACCGCCGCCCAGATTGCAGCGTACTATCAGCAGGATCTTGCGCCGCAGCTCCACAAGCGAGGCCTTTCCGTGCCGCCTCTGGATCAGGTAGAAGCGCAGATCCGGCAGCTATTGACGCAGGAAGAGATCAACGAGAAAGCGGCTCAGTGGCTTGAAGAAGCAAAGGCGCGGCTCCGAATCGTTATCCAGCCCCCGGGAGGGGGCGGATGAAACGTTGGGCGGTCCGAATCTTCCTCGGACTCGTTCTGTTAGTGGTTGGAATCATCGTGATCTTCGCGGTGATCCTCAATACCGGAACGGTAGACCGTTGGGCTCGCGGTTACATCATCAAGAAAATTGAGAGCAGTACCGGCGCGCGAACGGAGCTTCGCGCATTCCATTTCCGCTTGCGTGGATTGACCGCCGAACTTGACGGCTTCACCATGCACGGCCGCGAAGGACCGGGCTTGCCTCCGCTCTTTCACGCTGACCGCGTTCGCGTTGGCGTGCACATCATTTCGCTGCTGCGCCACAAGATTTCGCTAAGCGATGTCGAAGTATCGCAGCCATCGATATTTATCCGCATCGACGAGAATGGCCAAAGCAATGTGCCGGTTCCGCCGCGTAAGCGGACATCAAAGCCGTGGCGCACGCAGCTTTTCAATCTGCAAATCGCGCAACTGAAGATCACTGACGGAACCATGATGTTCAACGACGCGAAGATACCACTCGGCCTGGAAGGCCAGAATTTTGAATTCGGGATGGCTTATCAGGCCGCGGCGCTCGGAAAGGATGCCTATTTCGGACAATTGGGTTGGAAGCAGGTGCAGATGACGGCGCGGCGCTTCTTGCCTTTCCGTTTCGACTTGGGCACGAAGTTCACGCTGATGCGCGATTCTTTTTCCATCGACGATTTGCAATTGAAGCTGCCGCACACCACACTCAACGCTCGTGCTGAAATAAAGGATTTTCAGCCGCTCCAGATGGATTTTCACTATCGCGGACAACTGTGGCTGCCGGATCTGCGCGTCATCCTGCGAAAAAAGAGCGTGCCCGACGGAAGCGTGAACCTCAACGGCAGCGCAACTTACGCGCAGCACAAGTTTCAGATGAAAGGCGACTACCACGCGCGGGGCTTGAACCTGATCTATCCCTGGTTTCATGCGAAGGACATTGAGAGCTGGGGCGATATTGACGTCGCTGACGGCCACTTACAGATGCCCGTTTTTCACGCGAAGGCGCTGGGAGGAAGGCTGGACGGCAAGCTCGGCATGGATTTCAAGGGCCTCGCCTTCCGCACGACGACAAAAGTGACCGGCGCGAATCTGGCGGCGGTTCTCGACGCTGTGAACAACCCATCTCTGCCAGTGCATTCCCTGCACTGGGGAGGCGCCCTGGAAACGGATACCGTTTGCACATGGAACAGAGATTTCAAACATTTCGCTGTCCACGGAGTGACGTTGTGGTCGCCGCCCGCACCGCCTCAGTCCGGAGTGATTGGCGCCAGCGCGCAAATCAAGTTTAATTACGTCATGGACCGAAACGCGGTAGCATTCCAGCCGAGCACGATCACGACTGCCGACAGCCGCCTCACTTTCGACGGCACTTTGGCCCGCCACGACAGTTCGCTGGAGGCAACGTTTCATACCGGCCGGCTGGAAGACTGGGCGGACTTCATCTCTGTGTTACGCGACAATCCAAAGAACGCCGAGCGCATCACTGGAAGCGCTGACTGGAAAGGGAACCTCTCCGGACCTTTGACTGGGCCGACTTTTGCGGGCAATTTCCGTGCTCAGAACGCCCATTTTGGCAGGATGTATTGGGACGATATCACCGGCTCAATGTCTTATTCGCCGCGCAATTTCACGCTGACGAACGGCATCATCAAGCGCGGCGCCTCGCAGGCGAATCTCGCCTTAATGTTACAGCTGCACGACTGGAGTTTCCGGAAGAGCGCCGCGTGGAGCCTCCACACCCACTTGGATCATGCATCCGTGTCGGATTTGCAAGGGCTTTTCGGTACTTCGTATCCGGCCACAGCGACCCTCACCGCCGACTTTCAGGGCAGTGGCACGCGCCAGGATCCTGTTCTGAACGGAAACTTCGACCTGGAAGACATGAAAGCTTACGGTATCCATGTGGATCGCGCGCGCGGAGCGCTTAGTCTTCGCCACGATCAGATTCAAATAACCAACGCAATACTGGACCGCGGCACGGGCCATCTTACAGGAAACCTTCTGTACCGGCTGGCGGAACGCACCGTCGATTTTCAAACGATCGGCACCGGTATTTCTCTGGCCCAGTTCGATTTTCTTCAAACGAAATCCCTGCCCATCGCCGGCGATATCGATTTTGATTTGCGCGGTAGCGGACCGATCACTTCTCCGCAAGCGCATGGAACCGTGCAGCTCGTCGATTTGGAATTCGGATCGGAAGTTCTCGACAGTTTTTCCGGAAGACTCGATTCCGACGGATGGATGGCGCAACTTGATTTGCAGTCGACGCGCACCGTCGGAAAACTGCTGGCGCATTTGCAGCTCGGATTGTCGGACAACTATCCGCTGACTGGAAAAATAACGGTGAAACAAGTTGACCTGGATCCCTTCATCGTCGCGGGATTGCATTTGAGCCAGTTGACCGGACACAGCAGCATCGACGGCCAGTTGAGCTTGTCGGGCGAAGCCAAAGAGCCGGACACCCTTGTCATGCAGGCCGATCTGTCACAAATCACCTTCGATTATGAGTATGTAAAACTCCACAACGAAGGTCCGGTTCGCCTGGCCTATGGCCACAACGAAGTTCGCGTTGAGGAGTCCACGCTGAGCGGTTCGGACACAAACTTCAAGATTTCCGGCAGTGCTGGCTTTTCCGGCAGCCGCGACCTGAATCTGAAGGTGGCTGGATCGATTAACTTGCGGCTGGTAGGCGGCCTGTTCCCAGGACTGGATGCTCGCGGAGTGGCGCAGTTGAACACCACCATTGCCGGCACATTTTCCAATCCGCAGGTGATCGGGCAGGCCAAAATCGTCAACACTTCCGCGCACTATGCGGATTTCCCCGCGGGGTTGAGCAATTTGAACGGCGAGGTCGTATTCGATCGCAGCCGCATGCTTCTGAACAATTTCACGGCGGAAGCAGGTGGCGGAGTACTTAAGATTTCCGGGAGTATGGGATACGGCGAGAAGCCTTTAGCTTACGAGTTAAACGCAACGGCCAGCCGCGTCCGGGTACGCTATCCGGAGGGAATGAGCTGGCTGCTCGATGGGAGCGTGCGATTCAGCGGTACGAGCCAGGGAGCTGTTTTATCCGGCGATGCGACCGTACAACGAGTTGTGTTCGCACCAAACGTCGATTTCTCGTCGATGCTGGTTTCATCGCACACCACCCTTAACGGCCCGGCAACTTCGTCGGCGTACCTTCGCAATTTGCAGTTTGACATCTCGGCGAGGGCCGTACCCGGCATGCGGATCGAATGGGGTGCCGCGCACTTCACAGCAGACGGTAGTGTACGAGTCCGGGGGACGTGGGAGCATCCGATTGTTCTGGGCAGTGTCCATCTGCTCTCTGGAGACATGGCCCTCCATGGGAACACCTATCATTTGAATCGCGGCGACATCAATTTTTCCAGCCCTTTCCGCTTCGATCCCGTATTAAATATCGAGGTGGCAACGACCATCAACCCTTACGAAATCACGCTGGACTTCACGGGGCCCGCCAGCCGCATGCAGCTTTCCTATCGTTCGGACCCTCCGCTGCCATCACCGGACATCGTCAATTTGCTGGCGCTCGGAACGCAGGGGGAGCAGTCCGCGCTGATGACCTCCTCGTCTTCACAGGCGCAAAACTTCGGAGCCACGGCGCTCCTATCAGAGGCGGTGACCAGCCAGATTGGTGCGCCGATTGAAAAACTTTTTGGCGTTACGAATTTCCGCATTGACCCGTTCCTCGCCAGCAGCCTGGTCAACAACAGTGTGACTCAGACCACCGCGGCGCGCGTCACCATTCAGAAACAGGTCACGCGGGATTTGAGCGTCAGTTACAGCACCAACGCCGCTTCCAACCAGCAGCAGGTCATCGAAGTAGACTACGCCGTAAGCCGCAACATCACTCTTGTCGCTCTGCGTGACATCAACGGCATTTACGGCATCAACATCAAATTTACAAGCCATTTCCGGTAAATAGGTGCATCCCTTCGCCAATATATAAAATCTGTTGCGCGAGGTTTGGGCCCGCGAATACCCACGCGCTGTCCTACTGAGGCAAGACCAGAAGGCTATCCGCTGGCAGTGCTGCGAACCAAGGTTGTGGCTGATTCTTGAAAAGCGTCCACTGTTCCTTGGTTACTTCCACTTGTAGATGATAATGGCCGCTCCCGTCCGGAGGGTTATGCAGGCGAAGGTAAAGCGTGGCATGAAACGGAGTCTCGCTGATCCGCACCAGCCAGCACGGAAATGTATTTGTCGCGGTTGACTCGACCTTTTCAAACCTAAAGCCGACGTGATGAGCGCGAATACCTACGTAGGCTGCGCTTGTCGAGCGCGCTCCTGCGCCATGCAGAACGCAGTTCCAATCCAGCGCCTCAACCGAATCACTATTGATCGCGCGTGCGCGAGAAAAATTCTTTAGTCCGGTCAGCAGCGCGACTTCCAAAGTAGGTGGATCGCGAAAGACCTCTTCTCGCGAGCCGCTCGCGACCACTTTGCCTTTTGACAGCACTACGAGTCTTGCGGCGATACGGTAAGCTTCTTCAATATTGTGCGTGACGTACAGCGCCGGCCGCTGGAACTGCCCAAGCGTGCTGATCAGTTGCTGTTCGATTTTGCTGCGAAGGTAGGTATCCAGCGCCGACAGCGGCTCGTCCAGCAGCAGCGCCTGCGGTTCAATCGCCAGCGCGCGAGCTAGCGCGACGCGCTGCTGTTCTCCGCCGGAGAGCTCGCGCGGCAGCCGGTGCTCGAGCCCATCCAGGTGCACATTCGCGATTTGCTTCTGGGCGCGGCTCTCACGCTCGCCGCGTGGCGTGTCTTTCAGCCCGAACGCGACATTCTCGGCCACCGTAAGATGCGGAAACAGCGCGTAATTCTGAAACAGCAGGCCAATGCCTCGCCGGCGTGCCGGAACATTAATCCCCGCCTTTGAATCAAATAAGGTCCTCCCACCCAGTCGTAGGCTGCCTTCGTCGGGCTGCTCGAGCCCTGCGATGCAGCGCAACGTCATGCTCTTGCCCGCGCCGGAAGGCCCCAGAATAGCCAGCGGTTCCGTGTCACAGGAAAAATCCGGCGCAAGCGTGAAGCTGGCAAGCCGTTTTTTGAACCGAACTTCCAGCGCCATCAGCCGCGCCCCAGGCGCAAACGCGCGGAGCTCTGCAAATGCGTCCAGTAATACATGGAGGCGACCATCGCCAAGGAAATGGCGATGTCGATCATCGACCACAGAATGGCTTGATGCATTTCGTTGGCTTCCACCGCGAAATAAATGGCGAGGGGAATGGTCTCGGTTCTTCCCGGAATGCTCCCGGCAAGCATCAGTGTGGCGCCAAACTCCCCCAGTGCGCGCGCGAACGCCAGAATCGTCCCCGCCAGAATTCCCGGCCATGCCAGAGGCAGCGCCACGCGCCGGAACACGCGCCATTCCGAAGCGCCGAGCGTTCGAGCCGCTTGCAACAAGTTGGGGTCGACCTGCTCGAGCGATGCGCGAACGCTCAAATACATCAGCGGAAAGGAAACAACAGCGGCAGCAATGACCGTTGCCGGCCACGAGAAGACAACTGTGGCGCCGAAGTGCAGCAGCAAACGTCCGAGCGGGCCGTTGCGGCCGAAAATCAGCAGCAGGATGAAGCCGACCACCGTGGGCGGCAGCACCAGCGGTAGGAGGAATATTCCGTCCAGAAAAGCAGGCCCAGGACCGCGCCGGTTCGCGCGCCATACGGCTGTGGCCGTGCCGAGCAGCAGCGTGATTATGGTCGCGGTGACGCTGGTTTCGACGGAGAGCCAAATCGGGGAGAGGTCAACCGCGATGGGTGCCATGGGCACGCTCAGTTTCCTTGCGGAGCGCTGCCTGCGGCCGCAAAGCCGGATTTTTCGAACACGCTGAGAGATTCAGGCGATTCGAGAGCGTCCAGTAGTGCGCGCGCTGCTTGCGGTGATTTGGAATCCTTGAGCAGCGCGACCGGGTAAAGAATCGGCAGATGCGAATCGCTCGGCGCCGTGGCCACCACGCGCACCGCATTCGAAATGCGCGCATCGGTAGCGTAGACTAGCCCGGCATCCGCGTTGCCCGTTTCCACGTACGCCAGCGCTTGGCGAACATCTTTAGTAAATACAAGCTTGCGCTGGATGGCCGGCAGCAAACCGAGGTGTTTGAGAACTTGCTTCGCGTACATTCCGGCCGGAACGATTTGCGGGTCGCCCACAGCGATGGATTTTGCGGCGCTCTTCGCCAAGTCCGGGAAGCCTTTGATTCCCTCGGAGCGCGCTGGCACGATCAACACAAGCTGATTGCCCAGCAGGTCGCGGCGCGTTCCCGGTACCAGTAGGTCCTCTTTCTGCAGCGCGTCCATCTGATTCTCACCCGCCGAGATAAAAATATCCACGGGCGCGCCCTCCTCGATCTGATGCTGTAAAGTTCCAGACCCGCCGTAATTGCATGCCACATGCTGATTCGGGTGCGTTTGCTGATAGCTCTTCGCAATTGCATCTAGAGAATCTTTCAGGCTGATCGCGGCAGAAATAGTCAGCGTGATCGGTTGGTTCGGTACATGCCCCGAATTCCCACAGCCAACGAGCGCGCCCACGAGCACGAACGGCGTAAGGCCGAGTAGGAAGCACCACGTCCTTGTGTCGTTGCGCCAGTCTGCCATTCTGCGATTAAGCTTCGCAGCGCGCCAAAGCCGGAAGAAAGCGAAGCGTGACCTCTTCGACAAATCTCCATCAGCGCCTCGGCCCAGGTGCAACTGCATGATCCTCCTTGTGCGTCACGCGAAGCGTCCCATATCCTAGACGAACGAACCGCTAGGCGCAATTTAGCGCGATTCTGAATTAGCGGGTTTCTGTTCGAGTTCTCCGCCACGCGTTCGCAATTGAACTCATGTGCCAATCGAGCTTCAAATTTTTCTCCGTCGGCCCTCGGGAGAGTTTAGGGAGATTTCACTTATTGGACAAGCGTGGGATACAGCTTGGCGACGATGGATGCCAGAATCAGGAAAATCATGGCCATGACTCCGAGATCCACGAGCAGCGGATGCACGCTCTGGCCACCCTGGATCATGATTCCGCGCAACGCATCGACGAGATACGTTCTCGCGCTTCTCCATTTGGGAAAAGTCGCTGTGACACAACCGGCATTGCGGCGAGCGAAAGACTTGGCCCGGAGTGAATCGTTGGCAAGTCGGAAACTGATGCACGGCACGATTCTGATACCATAGCGAAGCAGCCCCGCAAGCATTCACGGAGAACCTCATGGATGAACTCCTGAAGTGGCGCAGCGAGTTTCCGATTCTCGAAAGCTCGACCTACATGATCAGCAATTCGCTCGGAGCCATGCCGCGCGCCGTCTATGACCAAATGAAAAGTTACGCCGACGCTTGGGCCACGCGCGGAGTGCGCGCATGGGAAGAGGGCTGGTGGGAAATGGCCGTTTCGGTCGGCGACAAAGTCGGAGCGATCGTCGGAGCCGGCCCCGGTGAGATTTCCCTCCACCAGAATGTGACTCTGACCCAAGCAGTGATCTCCTCCTGCTTCGAGTTTTCTTCCCGCCGCAATAAAGTGGTGCTGACCGATCTGGAATTTCCCTCCACGATTTATTTCTACATGGAGCAGCGCCGCCAAGGCGCGCGCGTCGAGATTCTGAAAAGCGAGGACGGCCTGCACGCGCCACTTGAGAAAATCCTGGCGGCCATCGACGAAACGACTCTTCTCGTCCCGATTTCCTTGGTTCTGTTCCGCAGCGCGACTATCGTCGATGCAAAAGCCATCATCGACCGCGCGCATGAAGTCGGCGCGCACGTCATCCTCGACTGCTTTCAAGCTGCCGGGACCATTCCGGTCAATGTTCACGAACTCGAAACTGATTTTGCCGTCGGCGGTGTTTTGAAGTGGCTTTGCGGCGGCCCCGGCGTCGCGTATCTGTACGTGCGCCCTGATTTGCTGAAAAGGCTTTCGCCGAAAATCGCCGGCTGGCTGAGCCATAAGCGCCCGTTTCATTTTGAAGCCGCTCCGCTCGATGCCCGCGAGGACTCCTATCGCTTTCTCAACGGCACGCCGCACATCCCCGCGCTTTACGCGTGTCAGCCCGGGCTGGAGATCATTCGCAACGTCGGTATCGACAACATCCGAAAAAAATCGGTGCGTCAAACCACGCAGCTGATCGACGGCGCGCTCCAGCGCGGCTGGCGCGTTAACTCGCCTCGCGATTCCTTCGAGCGTGCCGGCACTGTATCGATCGATTGCCCTCACCCGCAGGAAGTGAAGAACGAGATGGTCGCTCGAAACATTCTGGTCGATTATCGGCCGGGCGCCGGCATTCGGATTTCACCGCACTTCTACAACCGCGAGGAGGAGATTGATTTTTCGCTCGCCCAGATCGGCGAAATCCTTGCCACACACGCCTGGAAAAGACACCTTCAACCCGCCTGATTTAGCTGGTGTTATAATCCCGCAAAGTAAATTCCGACAGGCGCCAACCACTGAGCCAGAGCGAACGCGTGAACGGAGGAAACGGCCGAGACGGGGAGTCGCAGCGGCGCGCCATGGTGAGTGAGCAGATTCGTAAGCGCGGCATACACTCGCCGCGGCTGCTCGAAGTTCTCGAGCGCGTGCCGCGCCATCTCTTCGTTCCGGAAGAGCTTGTGGCGCATGCTTATGAAGACCGGGCGCTCAGCATCGGCGAAGGCCAGACCATTTCCCAGCCGTATATGGTCGGGGCCATGACCGAATATCTCGGGCTCGAAGGCAATGAACGCGTGCTTGAGATCGGCGCAGGCTCGGGTTACCAAGCCGCCGTTCTCTCCGAATTAGCAAGAGAAGTCGTCACTGTCGAAAATCGCGCATTGCTCGCGGAGGCCGCGCGCGATCGGCTGGCCGACCTCGGCTACCGCAACGTCCATGTGAAAATCGGCGACGGTACCCTCGGCTGGCAAGAAGACGGTCCATTTGATGCGATTCTCGTAGCTGCCGCCGCGCCTGCCGTTCCCGCGCCGCTTGTGGAACAGCTTGCTGAAGGCGGCCGCATGGTGATTCCGGTGGGCAATAGCGACAAGCAAATGCTGCTGCGAATTCGCAAGTCAGCGGGCAAAATCCTCGAAGAAAAACTCTTCTCCTGCCAGTTTGTTCCGCTTCGCGGTCGCCACGGATGGCCGGACGCTGAGAAATGACGCCGCCACTAGAACTTTCCGTCATCGTCCCCGCCTATAACGAAGAGGCGCGCCTGCCGCGCACGCTTGAGCGCATTCGCGGCTATCTTCGCCGCGCGCATCCAGCCAGTGAAATCATCGTTGTCGACGATGGCTCAACGGACAGCACAGCGGATGCCGTACGCGCTCTGCAGAAAGAAATGCCTGAGTTGCGCTTGCTGCTCAATGGAGAAAATCGCGGCAAGGGGTACAGCGTTCGCAGTGGAATGCTCGCCGCGCGCGGAGCCATCGCGCTATTCACCGACGCGGATCTTTCCGCGCCCATCGAAGAAGCTGAAAAGCTGCTCGGCGCGCTTGGCTCCGCCGATGTCGCCATTGGCTCCCGCGCTGTCGACCGCCGCCTGATCCAGGTTCACCAATCGCGGGCGCGTGAGCTCGCCGGAATTCTTTTCAACCGCATGGTGCGGCTCGCTACCGCGTTACCGTTTGAAGACACGCAGTGCGGATTCAAGGCTTTTCGCGCGGACCGCGCCCGCATCGTTTTCGAGCAGCAGAGAATTGAGGACTTCGGATTCGATCCGGAGATTTTGTTTCTCGCGCAACGCCATAGCCTGCGGATAGTTGAAATCCCCGTGCTCTGGGCGCACGACCCAGGCACCAAGCTCCACATTGTCCGCGACAGCTTGCTGATGTTCGTCGGCCTGTTGCAAATCCGCTGGAACGCGATGATTGGGCGTTATCCGAAACGCGCGAAATAACGCCCGAAATTTGCCGCGCTCGCCCCGCCGCGCGCGATTACTTCGCTGGCCGGGGCTGAGCGGTCGGCGGCAGCATCCCATTCAGCCGCAGATATGCCGCTTCCGCGCTGTAGTGGTCGTAAAGATCAGCCACCAGGGTAATCATGATCTGGGCGCGAGGCGCCGACCCTCGGGGCGTCGTCATCATTTCCCCCAGCTTTGAGTCGTCAGTCTTGTCGAGGATTCCCGTGCAATAGTCGAAGGAAGTCTTGAGCGCCGCGACCAGCTTGTCTTTGGGATCCGTCTCCGCCAAAGTCCCTTGGTCCGGCGCCTTTGTCCCGGCAATGGCCGAGCACAGGAACGTATTAGACTGCGCCAGGTGCATGATCAAATGCCCGAAGGTGATCTGCTGTGGAGTGGGGCGGTAACTGTATTTGTCCGCCGGCATTTCGTCAGCGGCGGCCATAATGGCCTTGGCATGGTTTGCGACCATGCGCTTGACTGTGTCCGACACCGGATTTCCTGCTGCTGCAGCGTCCTGCGCTCTGGCCGCCAGCGGCACAAATGCCGCGATTACCATGAAAATCAAAAGCCGTTTCATAGATCGTTCTCCTCTCTGCTTGCGACCCCGAAGCATAGCCCCGCCGCAGGCGGGAGCCAAGAAGATTCGGCCGAACGGCAGTCTTGCTTTGTATTACAAAGTACTTGACAATATTTTGTCTCATTGCTATTCTTTGCTCCATGAGCATCTCTGAGCCTGTCCATCGCCCCAATCCCCCGTTGGCCATCGATGACCATGCCCGCGAGAATCTTCGCTTCATTCGCGAGACCATGGAGCGCGCCGGCTCTTTCACCGCAGTCCCCGGATGGGGCGGCGTGGCCCTCGGCATCACCGCTCTGGGCGCCGCGTTTGTCGCCTCGCAACAGTCCACGCGGACGGAATGGCTGGTCGTCTGGCTGATCGAAGCGGCTGTTGCCGTCGCCATTGCCGGCTGGAGCACCCTCGTCAAGGCCCGCCGCGCTCATGATTCTCTTCTCTCCGGTCCTGCGCGCAAATTCGCGCTTAGCTTTGTCCCCCCGGTTTTTGTCGGCGGAATTCTCACCTATGTTCTCTTCCATGCCGGTCTGGTCGCTGCGGTTCCGGCCACCTGGCTGCTGCTGTACGGCACCGGCGTGGTGACCGGAGGCGCATTCTCCATTCGCGTCGTTCCGTTCATGGGCCTCTGCTTCATGGTCCTCGGCACCGTGGCTTTCTTTTGCCCGGCAGCGTGGTCCAACGTTCTGCTGGGAGTCGGTTTTGGAGGCTTCCACATCATTTTCGGCGCGATCATTGCGAGGAATTATGGTGGCTAAGTCCGCTGCGGCACGCACGTCACAGGAACGCTCCTCACAGGAAGGAGACCGCATCGAGCTGCCGCCGGTTCGCGGCCACGCCGCCGAAGAATCCGCTCGTTCGCTTGACCGGTTGATCCACGAAAGAACCCGCCTCGGCATCGTCAGCGCGCTGGCCGTCAATACCACGCTCAGCTTCAACTCCTTGAAGAAGCTCGTCGGCGCAACCGACGGCAACCTCAGCGTTCATGCGCGCAAGCTCGAAGATGCAGGCTACATTTCATGCACCAAGTCTTTCGCCGGGCGTTTGCCGAAGACCGAATACCGTCTTTCGACCGTCGGCCGGCGTGCTTTGGAGCGTTACCTGAATCATATGGAAGCACTCATCCACGCTACGCGAGAAGGCTAGGAGGGGCAAATTTTTTGCCAAGTTACTTTATGAGAGAGAGTACTTTATATATCGTTTCCCCAAAACGAGCTCATGTGGCCATCCTCATGGACGGTAATGGCCGCTGGGCCGCGGCTCGCGGTCTGCCTCGTTCTGCCGGCCATCGCGCTGGCGTCGAAGCGGTTCGCCGCGTCGTGCGCGCTGCTCCGGCCCTTGGCATTGGCACGCTCACGCTCTTCGCGTTTTCCTCGAGCAATTGGCAGCGTGACCCGCAGGAAGTTGGCGCTCTCTTCGGGCTGCTGGAAAAGTTCTTTTTCTCGGAAGGCTTTCGTGCACAGGAGCACAATGTCCGCATCACGGCCATTGGCCGCCGCGACCGCTTGCCCAGCACCCTGCTCTCCGCGATCGAAGAGGTGGAGAAGGCCACGGCGCAAAACGATGGCCTCGACCTGCGCATTGCCGTCGACTATTCGGCGCGCGAAGCCATGTTGCGTACCGCGTGCTGGATGGTTTCCAGCACCGAAGTCACCCAGCGCGAATTCTCGCGCCGCCTTGCCGAAGTGACCCACGCACCGGAAGACTCGCCCGACGTGGACTTGCTCATCCGCACCGGCGGCGAACAGCGACTGAGCGATTTTCTCCTGTGGGAATGCGCTTATGCGGAGCTGCATTTCACCGACCGCATGTGGCCCGATTTCACTGCCGCCGATCTCGAACTGGCCATTCGCGATTTCCGCGCGCGCGACCGCCGCTTTGGAGCCGTTCCGGCAAACGTGGCAAGCGTCTCTGCCAGTTGAAAGAGAGCGCTATTCACCTGATGGGTTTTGTTTGAATCGCATTTTGGAGCGTGGCACATGAACACATCACAATCGGCCCCGCATTTCCAATCAACAGAACTCCGCGGCATCCTCGACGACGCACTCCGCTATTGGGAGCGTCGCCGCATTCCTTACAATCTGGTCCTCGTCGCCGTAGTCGTCGCCTGGGCCGTCACGGCGCGCTCGCATTTCCATCTTCCTCTGTGGGGACTGTGTCTCCTGCTTTTCGTTATGGCTGCTCTTGCGAACGTCCTCTATTCCGCTGCCTACGGCGTTGACATTCTCATCCAGCGCTCATCTTTCCGTGATCTGTGGCGTCGCCGACGCTGGATTTTGTGGGTCGCGGGAATGCTCCTCGCCGTCGCGCTAGCCAACGTCTGGATCATCGGTCAAATCAATTAGCGAGCTTCTGGGTTTCTGCTTGGACCATCCTTGGCTGGATCGCCTCGCGCACTTCTCGCGACCGCTCAACCCACTAGGACTGGTGCGCGGCGCGCCCGCGAATCGCCGAGAATGCTTTTTGAATCACGCGCTTCGCTGCCGCGGTCAGTCCCAGCGACGCCAGCTGCTGCTCAGTTGCCCACATAGCTTCCGTCGCATCGCCGCCGGCGACCGCCGTCCCTTCCACGAATTCGCACGCGTAATCCAGAATGACAAAGTGATATTGCGCGGCGCCCATTTCATCGCGTGCCACTTTTTCGTAAATCTCGATTAGTTCCAGGACGCGCACGCGGATCCCCGTCTCCTCTTTCAATTCGCGCATGACCGTGTCCGCAATCGCCTCTCCAAGCTCCACAATGCCGCCCGGAATCGACCAGCGTCCCTCCAGCGGCGGCTGCCCGCGCCGAATCAGCAAGACTTGCGAATCGTGAATCACCACGCCGCCTACGGCGACGATCGGGCGCTCGGGATATTCCCGCGTTTCTGTCAATTGACTCTTTGCTCCATCGGCATTGCTTGACATCGGCGTTATATAATACGCTCACGAGTGGTGATTTGGCTGCCAAGGAGAGTTTGCCGTGGTGAGATGCTCGAAATGCGACGCGGAAATTGACCTGGACGAAGACGAAATCGAAGAAGGAGAAATCATTACCTGCCTCGAATGCGACGCCGAACTCGAGGTCGTGCAGATCCATCCCGTCCGCTTGAACGTCATTTCGGAAGATGACGACGATGAAGAAGACCCCGCCGATGCTGTGGGTGGGGATGGCGACGAATCCGACAAAGACGAAGAGGCCATTGTCGACGACGAAGAGGACGAAAGCGAGCTCGACGAATAGTAGTCCACGCGCTTTAGGCCGCTACATCTTTCCTGGTGTTGAGGCCATCTAAGTCGTTAGGGCGCAATGCCCCGATTGCCGGACGAATCGTACGAGGGAGAGTCCAGTTGAGAGCGACTCGGATTACGTCTTCGGTAGCGCTTGTCTTTGTGGTGCTTGTTCTTTCCGGAGTTTCCATTCGCGCGCAAGACGGCCGCGACCGTTCGCAGTTGCGTACGGTTCACGGAAACGTGATGGACAAAGATCAAAATCCCATCGCCAGCGGAATCGTCTATCTGCGAAACAAGAAAACCAACAACGTCAAGACTCAGATTTCCGATTCCGAAGGTCATTACCAGTTTAGCGGGCTCGATCCCAACGTGGATTTCGAAATTCACGCCGAATTCAAACATCGCAAATCCTCCAAGCACACGATTTCAAGTTTCGACAGCCGCAACGATATTGAAATCAACCTCGCCATCCCCACAAATAAATAGGCGCAATCGCTCGGTTCTTTATTCAGGGAAATTGCCAGGGGCTCGCGCGGCGCGAAACTCTGCAAAAGAAGCTTGCGAGCCGAAGTTTGCGAGAATCGGCGGGCGTGGTGACGGATCAGAAATGCAACCCGGAAAAACAGTTCGTTGGTGCCGGCGGGGGGAATCGAACCCACGGCCTAGGGATTATGAGACCCTCGCTCTGCCACTGAGCTACGCCGGCACGCCCCGCCCGCCTGGGCGGGCTTTGCGGGAACTCCTCGATGCTACGGGCAGCCTTCCCCAAGTGTCAACCACCTTGCGCGCGCCTTTAGGGTTCGTTCAAGAACGCTGTTGTTGAGGTTGCGCGTGAACTCTGCGGAAAGCCCGCCAGCGGCGGCGTCTTACTTATTCTTCTTAGCGGCTTCGGCGTACTTGCGCTGAAAGCGCTCCACGCGCCCGGCGGTATCGATCAGCTTCTGCTTGCCGGTAAAAAACGGATGGCAGCTCGAGCAGATTTCCACGCGAATCAACTCGCCCTTGTGCGTCGACCGCGTCTGGAACGTATGTCCGCACGCGCAATGCACCGTCACGGCGTGATAATCAGGATGGATTCCTTCTTTCATTTTGTTGGCTCCCTTGCTGGGACCGGTCTGCACAGCCATGCGCTCTGCGCGCACAGCCGCGTCGCTAGGTCCCGACGCAAACCCCTATGATACGCGATTCCTGCCTCTCCGCCAACCGCGCTCGCGCAGCACAGGCCTGCTCGCTGCGGCAGAGTTGCGGTCATCGCTCGCCTTTGCCTTGCGCTGGTCGGGTTCCTTTGGGGGCTAGTTCGCGCCTTCAAATAATCGTTGTAAGAGTGTCGTGCCCATCCCAGGTAATGCGGATTCGCGCTATTCGCGTCGTCGAGTCTCTTCAGCATCTGCCCGATCAGTTCGCCATAATCCGGAGTGCGCAGCGCGATCACCATCTTGGCCAGATTCTTGCCGCTTAACCCGTCATAAGCCATCGCAAGGTAATTCTCACTGGCCCTCTGCGCCTTGTCCTCCATCTGTTCAGCGCTCTCCCCATCTTCCGGACTGCTCAGCTCGTACATCATCAACGTGACCCGCGGCACGGCTGACAGCAGCATCTTGCGTTCTTCGAGATCGCCCCTGAGTAGTTTGTTCGGGATGTCCGCGTTGACCGTCATCCCGCCCGGCTCCGCGATGCCGCGTACGGCGCGAAAGGCGTCAACGAGGCCCGGCAAGAATCGCAAGTCCCCAGCGCCCTTATTTTCCGGCCGCTGTTGCGGCTCTACATCCAAGTGAATCCCGTCGAATCGCTCCGCCGGATGGCTCTCGTTGAATCGTACGATTTCCCGGGCGTGCTCCAGCAGCGTTTCTCTGTGTTCGCCTGGCTCGTCGGCGTCTATACTCGATATCAACGCTTCCACTCGAATATTCGACCGATGCAGCAGGCCTATCAGGCGAGCAGCCCGTCTCTCTTCGGATACCTCACTCCGCTCGGAGACTGACACATAGACTTCGTTGATGCCCTCGGATTTGCAGAAATCCAACAAACCCTCCATACCCCGAGGTGCTTCCAGCACAGTGGGACTCTCCCAGACCCAAAGGCCATGAACCGGCGTGGAGGCAGCTTGCGCAAACCCAGAGAGCGCGAACACGCCGGGAAGGACTACACAAAATAGGCACAAGCGCACGGTGCGAGCACCCATCTCAGGAAACGCGTGTCATTCCAGCTTATCCAACATCTCTCTGAATTTCACGGGCGCGGAAAAATATGTGAACAAGATTGTCTAGTGAACATCGGGCCGGAGGGGGTAATCGACGATAATGGCGCGGCCATCGGTGAGGGCCTTGACCGAATGGCGAGCGCCGCCGGGGATGATGGCCACGAGGCCCGGTTTGACGATCTGCATGACGCCGTCAATGGTCACTTCAAGCTCGCCTTCGAGCACTTCGTAGACTTCTTCCTGAGGATGGAAATGCTCGTGGATGGATGAGTCTCGCAGGAAATCGTAATGCGCGAAGGTCATGTTCGAGGAGTGGAAATAGCGGCCGGACCACCCAGGCAGGCGTTCCACGGCACGAAGAGTGCTGATGTCCACAAGTGGCATGGAAATTCTCCTCGAGCATCGTAGCACAGCCGACATGCAATGTACGAGTGGGGCGTTGGTGAAACGTTTTTGGTGAGGTATGCTGCTACACCGCCTGCGGCGGACAGAAAAGCATGATTGATTTGGGATATTTTCGGGAACATCTCGGAGAGATCGAGAAGATGCTGCGCAACCGCAACGCGCGGCTCGATCTGGAGGAGTTTCGCAAAGTTGATGCGGAGCGCCGGCAGCGAATCACGTCCGTCGAAAAACTCAAGGCGGAGCGTAACAAGGGCAGCGAGGAAGTTGGGCGGCTGAAAAAGTCCGGGCAAGATGCGAGCGCGCTGATGGCGCGTATGAAACAAATCGCCGAGGAAATCAAAGCCGACGACGCGACGGCCGCGGATCTCGAGGAAAAGCTGCGCGCGTTCATGCTGACGGTGCCGAATATTCCACACAGCTCGGTGCCGGTAGGGAGCGGCGCGGAGGGTAACGTGGAGATGCGGCGATGGGGCGCGCCGCCGAAATTCGATTTTGCGCCGAAGCCGCACTGGGAATTGGGCGAAGCAGCTGGGATTTTGGATTTGGAACGCGCGGTGAAAATCGCGGGGACGCGATTCGCGCTCTATCGCGGGGCAGGCGCGCGGCTGGAGCGGGCGCTGGCGAATTTTTTTCTGGACGTGCATACGCGCGAGCAAGGGTACACAGAGATCCTGCCGCCGTTCATTGTGAATACGGCGTCGCTTATCGCGGATGGCAAGCTGCCGAAATTCGCGGGCGACATGTTTCATCTGGAAAACACGGATTTGTGGCTGACGACGACCGCGGAAACGGAATTGACGAATCTCTACCGCGACGAAACGCTGGACGAAGGCGCGCTGCCGATCAATGTTTGCGCCTGGACGGCGTGCTTCCGGTCGGAGGCAGGCGCGGCGGGAAAAGACACGCGCGGAATCAAGCGGCAGCACCAGTTTCAGAAAGTGGAGATGTTCAAGTTCACGCGGCCAGAGGCGAGTTATGAGGAACTGGAAAAAATGGTGCGCGACGCGGAGGTTTTGTTGCAGCGACTGGGGCTGCACTATCGCGTGATGCAGCTTTGCACCGGCGATATGGGGTTCGCGTCGTCGAAGACGTACGACATTGAGGTGTGGGTGCCGTCGGCGAAGGAGTTCATGGAGATTTCGAGCTGTTCGAATTGTGAAGCGTTTCAGGCGCGGCGTGCGGGAATCCGGTTCAAGGGCAAAATTGGGAAAAGCGAATTTGTGCACACACTGAACGGCTCAGGTTTGCCAACGGGGCGCACGTGGATTGCGATCGTGGAAAATTATCAACAGGCGGATGGATCGATTGTGATTCCCGAGGCGCTGCGGGAATTCATGGGCGCCGATCACATTCCGCCGCGCAGCATTGGATGAAAATCAGGCGCAAACAAAAAGGAAGGCGCGGCCCCTGCAAATACTAAAAGGAAGCCGCGCCTTTTGTGAATCACCGAGTATTAGGCTTGTGCCGAATGGCGGAGGTATGCACCGCCAATGGCGAGAAGCCCGATGCTCAACAGTACGAATGTTGCAGGTTCGGGTGTTGCACTCCACGCCATGTTTGAAAAAACGAAGTTTCCAAAAGACGTATTGCCATTCGCGGAAGCGTCCGTAAACACCGCGTTCGCTGAAAATCCGCCGGGATAGTTGTTGAGGAAGTTGGCGAGCGAAGAGCCCGTCAGGAACGTAACGGTATTCGCATCCGGACCGATATCTGGAGTGTAGGGGCCGAGATACGACAGATAAAAAGAGCCCACGCCGGCGATGTCGGCCCGGGGCGTGTTGGCGTTACACGACGCCAGCCCGGGATCGCAAAGCACCACATCTCCGGCAGTCATGAGAGAGCCCAGAGTAACGACTTGTCCCGCATGCACGGTTATCGGTGTGGCGGATGCCGCCGCGGGCAGCAAGAGAAACAAAAAAGACAGACACAGGGTCCAAGTTGCTTTCCTGAAATTTCCCTTCATGAGATCACCTCGAAATTTTGAAATGGCACAGCATTGAATCATCGGAGCTTTCTTAGGAAACTGTGTTGATCGTGCCGTTGACGCCCATGGGGAAGAATCCGCCGCTCTTCGTGCCCTGTGCTTTGTTCGCGAAAACGATCGCGAGCACTTCACTTGTGGTGCGAATGATCGTGAGTCCGGCGGTGTTGCTAAACAACTGACTGCCCGACGGCGGCGGCAGGATATCCTGGCTATCGAGCATCATTGTCGAAACGTTGAATATTGCGACCAGCAGGCGGAGATTGCCGGTGTGCTCGCCCTCGGTGAGTGCGATACGGGCCGCGATCTGGAGGACGGATTTACTTTGGATCAAAGGAGCGGCCCCGCCATAGGCGCTTACGCCCACATCCTCGAAGGCGCGAGCTTCCGCCAAAAAGTCGGGGATGGTCGACGCAAGTCCGAGAGCATCGAGATTGATTTCGGGCTTGGCAATCGCCTGACTGCCGAGCAAGTCGCGCAGCAGTTTGACGTGAGTTTGCTCGTCCGAGGCAATTTGCTGTGCAGTTGTGCCTATAAAGTCGGCGTTACTGCCGAAATTGATTTTTGCACCGCCCAGTGTGGGGCCTTCTTTTCCGACGCCGCTGACGCCGATGCCGATCTGGGAGATGGTCTTGCCGGTAGTGGCCTTTGTGTAGAATTCAGCCTCCAGATATTCGAGATTCAACGCGAAGTTCAATATTGCGAGATCATTTGCGCTGAGGGTGACCGAAGAACCGGGCCCCGGCAGTTGGGCAAGAGCCGGCACCGATGATACGAGCGCGCTGCCTAGCAGGGACGAGGCGGCGATACCGATTCCGGCCAAGCCGGTTCCTTTCAAAAATTTTCGACGGTCAACACCCGTTGCTTCTTTTTTCCCGAGATATTTGTCGAGAAAGGACACACCGCTACTGTTCTCCATATCTCATGCTCCTTGTTCGAGGATTTAATTGTTGGTGATTAGGTTATAGGCTTCCCGACGATGGTCGAAGCCTGCCAATCTAAACATCTCCACGGCTGGATGATTTGTGAAACGATGACATCGCGGGGCTGAAATCGGGCGTCAGAAGTGTGGGTCGTATGCATCTCTGTCTTCCCTGCGTTTGCGATCCGTGCTCCGTTGTCCGTCTTCATGCTTGGCTCTGCGCACTCCACTTCAATTCCGCGTTACACCGTTGAATACGCGCAACACTTTACTTCCGGATGTACAGTCAGGCCTGTATGTTCATAAGGAAATTGAATGTAGGTATACGATTCGGCATACTCGCCAGCAATTTTGGATGTAGGCTGGGGCTCGTACGCCAGGAGCAGCTAGAACATGACCAGCGACGAGCAACTCATGGGGCATTTACTCCAAGGGGATCAATCCGCTCTAAAAACTCTCTACGACCGGCACGGCAAGCTTCTTTACGCCGCGGCTCTTCAAATCACGGGCGATGCGGGAAGCGCCGAAGAGTTACTGCAAGACGCTTTCTTTCAACTTTGGCGAAAGGCGTCGCAATTCGACACGGCGCGAGGGTCGTTAGTTGGGTGGCTGCTGACCATTACGCGCCGTCGCGCTATCTCCCACATCAGGCGAAAAAGAAATCGAGCCCCCAGCCAATTAGGCGATGACGCGTTGGTATTGTCTCCGATCACCGGGTCGGCCGTACTCGAGCAGCAAATCGCGCGTCAATTGATTTCCGCCGTACTGGCGCGCCTACCCAAGGCTCAACGCGAAGCAATCACCCTGGCCTATTTTGATGGATTAACGTGCGAAGAAATTGCTGTCCGTACGCAAACACCCGTGGGCACGGTAAAAGGCAGATTGCGATCCGCATTGAAAACAATGAAGGCAAATCTATTGGAGCCCAACCCGCTGCCATCCATCGGGTCGCCGAAGTGCCCCGCGACGTTGGAGAGTATCCTGATCACGGAAGAGCTTCTTCACCGGCCTTGCCGGCAGCGAAGTTTACAAAAGGAAGCAGCGTGTCTCCGCTCCTTGTGGGCTGCTGTGGTTAGATCTCCAGAGCAGTTGATCGAGTCATTTCTGAAAATGGCGACGGACTTGTGCCACGCAGGCACGACAGGGTTGAGCCTGCTGGAGACAAATTCAACAGGAGAGCAAGTATTCCGATGGACGCACCTGACTGGAAAACTTGTGAAGCACGTGGGGGGAACAACCCCGAGAAACTTCAGTCCATGCGGGGTTACCCTCGATCGAAACTCGCCGCAGCTTTTCGCGTATCCGGGCCGCTATTTTCAGTATTTCAACCAGGTGGAAGTGCCTATCGTTGAAGGCTTGGTCATTCCGTTTCACGTGGGCGGCAAGACGGAGGGCACGATTTGGATCGTTTCCCATGATGAACAGTCGAGATTCGATTCGGAAGATGCGCGAATCATGACCAGCCTCGCCGAATTCGTGGGTTGCTCGCTACACCTGAAATCTCTCGGCTTGCGGCACGGCGACAACGTTAACAACCTGCCTGACGAGAAGGCCGCACCTGGCAGAGTCGATTGAACCACCACGAGAGGCACTGGATCCCAGCGAAAAAAAAAGAGCGCGAGAGGAAAGAAACAACTCGCGCCCTGCATGCGGACCGATGGATGAAAATTACGAGCCTGACTTGGGAGCGATGGAGTCAACCTTGATGGAACCGTCTTTGTTGAGTTCGCCCGTTAGCGTAACCTCGCTGCCGATGGCGGAATCTGTGACGGCGTCCTGGTTGGTGATGGGATAAACCTTCTGTGTCTTGGTGTTCACGAAAACATATTTGTCGCCCTTCTGGACACATTGTCTGGTGCAGTCCGCTTTAGCTGCGCTCGCGTCTTTCGCGCCGCACATGGCGTTGCTGATCCAGCCGGTCCAGGTGTGAGATTTGGCGCTGGCATTAGAGGCCAGGCCTACGGTAAACAGCAGCGCGGCGGCAAGGCCGAGCACATTCGACAGCTTTTTCATTTGTTTCCTCCCTTTTGGGATTGCTTCTGGGCTTCCGCCGGCATGCACGCGCCAACGGCACTTCACGTCCGTCCGGAGTACGCCGGAGGCCGGATGTTTGGATGATCGCGGGAGAGTTTTTGCTGCAAAGTTTTAGAGAAGCTCATAGGCCGCCGCCGGCAAGGACTTGAGGGCCGGTGGGATGGGGCACTCCACCTATAGGTTCGATGGTGACGGCGAAAGATTTGCAGGTGATTCTCTCCGGCATCTTGGCCATGCATATCTGGCCGCCACTGAAAGAGGCTGGCATAAAAGCGCCGGCATTGATAGGAGGCCCGGCCATGGGGACGATCCACATCTGGTATTCCTTGTCCGGCGGCGGAGTGGGAAGGTCGCCGTTGTAACAGATCATGCCCATGCGGGAATTGTAACGCACAAGGGCCCAAGCTTTCGGCACCTTGGGGCTGGGTGCGAGCGGGACAGCTTTTGTATCTTGAGCGGAGAGAATGGAAACGAGCGCCTGCTCATGCCGCGTTTGCGCTTGGAAAGTCTGCTCATCCTGTTGCATTTGCCGCAATTGATTGTCGAGATGGCGATCGTTCATCCAGAGAAGGACTGCTGCGAGGGCCAGAACTGCGGCCGCGGGCACCCAAATCGTGTTCCACCAGTGCGCGGGTGAGTGAGCGGCGCGCGATGGGGCGGCGGCCGGCGCGAATTTTTCGGCGCGAATTTTTTCAAGCAAATGCTGCTTTGCAGAGGCGGGAGGATTTTCCGGCGGAGCCGCAAGTGCAAAGAGCGCGACGCGGCCTTGCGCTTCCGCGAAGTTGCGCGAGCATTCCGCGCACGAAGCAATATGCGCGCGAAGAAGTTTGCATTCTTCGCCGGCAAGAACACCGAGAGCGAGAAGCTCGAGATCCTGTTCGCTGATGGGATGCAGCGCGCTCAAGTCAACTCCTGTTTCAAAGTATCCACGGCGGTGCGAATCCAAGTTTTGACTGTGCCCAAAGGTGCGCCGGTGCAGCCGGCGATTTCGCTGTGGGACATGCCTTCGAAATAAGCGAGTTCGATGGCTTCGCGCTGGCCGTTCGGCAAACTGCTCAGAACCGTTTTGACGCGGCCGAGCAATTCATTTTGCGCGGCCGCGGATTCGAGAGTGCAAGGCAGCACGACGCTGTTCTCCGTCAGTTCGTCATTTTCGCGGCTGTCGCGGCGGCGCAAACGGGAAATGGCGCGATGGCGTGCGGCGACAAGAAGCCATCCGGGCAGCGACCCGCGTTGCGGATCGAATTTTGCAGCGGTGCGCCAAATCTGAAAAAAAAGGTCCTGAAGAATTTCTTCGGCGGCGCCAGCGTCGCGAAGGATGCGAATGGATTCAGCGTACACCAGTCCGCAGTATCGGTCGTAGAGAGCCGCGAGCGCAGCTTCGTCCTTGCGGACGACGCGCTCGAGCAGCGACCAATCCGAAACACCGTTTTCAGAGCCTTGCGCGCGATTCACAATTCCTCAGGCGCTCATAATGTATACGCGGGCTATATGGCTACTGGATGTTACAACGGACAGTGCCAGGCGGGACACGATTCGCCTGAACTGCATACCAAGGTCCGGTTCTTTAGGGCGTCTGCCAAACACATCCGTAAAGCTTTTGTTTTTAGCGGTTTGTGGCAAGACGAGCTCCAGCAGCCTCAGAAGGATGCGGTTGCGGGGGAAGAACAGAAATGTGCGAATTTGGGCGCTTTCAATTGACTGGTATGAGCGGGTTGAATAAACTGCGGACCTAGCTGGACTTACGAAGAAATAAGTGAAAACAGCGGTTAGTGATCAATGGTCGATGGTTGGCAAGGTTCGAGGCTCGAATCTTGAAAAACGGGGAAAGACGGTCGCGTGGGTGATTAGCAGGCGATGGTTGCTACGGAAGTAGACAGATAGGCCAAATATGAAATATCTGGAGCGGTTTCTTCGATACGTTTTTTGGGTTACGGTCACGGCGGTGATTGCATGGATCGTGAGGAAAGCGTTCCAGCGCGCCGCGGGATCGCAAAATGCGACTGTGCGCGGGCATGTGCGGTCTAACGGGCCGATGTTAAGGCCAAAGAGGCTAGTGCGGGATCCGGTTTGCGGGACGTACGTGTCGGAAGATATTTCGTATTCGTTGATCCGGGGCGGCGAAAGTTTGCATTTCTGTTCGCAAAACTGCATGAAACATTATCAAGAGGCCAATCGATTAGCAGCGGGAGCATAAGGCGAGGAGGAACGACCGAATGGCCATAAGCGCCAAAGCGGTTCCGCAGGCGATTCCGCGCATCGCACCGCGCGAAGACCTGAATATTTTCCGGATTTCACAGATACAGTTCGATATTGCAGCGGAGCATTTGAAGCTCGAGCAAGGTGTGCGGCAAGTGCTGCGCACACCGAAGCGCGTGATGGAAGTGTCCGTCCCGACGAAGATGGACAACGGGCAGGTAAAGGTTTTCCAGGGCTACCGCGTGCAGCACAATGTGGCGCGCGGGCCGGCGAAGGGCGGAATCCGCTATCACCCCGCCGTGACGCTGGACGAAGTGAAAGCGCTGGCGATGTGGATGACGTGGAAAACCGCGGCCGTGAATATTCCGTTCGGCGGGGCCAAGGGTGGGATCATCTGCGACGCGAAGCGCATGAGCAAGCCGGAACTGGAGCGCATGACGCGGCGGTACTGCTCGGAAATTCTGCCGATTATCGGGCCGCAGCGGGATATTCCCGCGCCGGACGTTTATACGGATGCGCAAACCATGGCCTGGTTTATGGACACCTATTCGGCGTCGGTGGGGCATTCGGAATTTGCTTCGGTGACCGGAAAGCCGGTGTCCCTGGGAGGATCGGAAGGACGAAACGAGGCGACCGCGCGCGGATGTTTGTTCGTGGTGGAAGAAGCGTGCAAAGTGAAGAAGATGAATTTGCGCGGCGCGACGGTGGCCATTCAGGGATTTGGAAATGCGGGGGCGATCGCGGCGCGGCTGTTTACGGAGAAAAAAGCGAGGGTAGTGGCGATCAGCGATTCGCGCGGCGGCGTTCACAATTCGCGGGGAATCGATCCGTACAAGGCGGCGCGATACAAGGAGCGGTCCGGGACGGTGGTGGGGATGCCGGGGACGTCGCGCATCTCGAATGATGATTTGCTCACGATGAAGTGCGACATTTTGATTCCCGCGGCGCTGGAAACAGTGATCACCCTGAACAACGCGGACCAGATCAAGGCCAAGATTATCGCGGAAGCGGCGAATGGCCCGACGACTCCGCACGCGGATGAGGCCCTGGCCAAGCGCGGGATCATGGTGCTGCCGGATATTTTAGCGAATTCGGGCGGGGTGACGACGAGCTACTTCGAGTGGGTGCAGGATTTGCAGAGCTTCTTCTGGAGCGAGGAGGAAGTGAACGCGAAGCTGGAAGTGGTGATGAAACGCGCGTTCCAGCAAGTGTACGAAACGTCGCGCAAGAATCATGTGCATATGCGCACCGCCGCGTACATGTTGGCGGTGGGACGCGTGGCGGACGCGACCGTGGTGCGAGGATTGTTTCCGTAGACGGGCGCGCTGCTCGTGAAGTTCCTCAGTACAGAATGCGTTCAGTGGCTGAACTCGTGGCGCGCTACACTGAATTTGTAACGTAAGAGCTTAAAGACGCGGATTTCCCCGGCCCAGCAGAAAGCCTATCAGCCCACGAGTTTCACCTGTTTTGAGGTGCCCCTGCCGTCAACATGCTCGAGACAAATCAAGCGCGTCCACAAGGAGCAAGTCATGCCTGAAATCAAAACAGAATTTGTGACGTTGACCGTAAGGGATGGAACGTCAATGCGCGCATTTCTGGCGCAGCCGGCAGATCGCGAAAAATCACCCGGGATACTCGTGTTCCAGGAAGCGTTCGGCGTGGACAAGCACATTCGCGAGGTGGCGGAACGATTCGCGAGGGAAGGCTACCTTGCCATTGCGCCGGAACTGTTCCATCGTACGGCGCCGCCGGGTTTCCAAGGCAACTCCGCGGATTTTCAGTCAGTAATGCCGCACGTGGCCGGGTTGAATGACGAGAATCTGGAAGCGGATATTCGCGCGGCACATGACGCGCTAATGCGGCACAGCGCGATTGAGCCACAACGGATCGCGTGCGTGGGATTTTGCATGGGTGGACGTGTGTCTTTTCTGGCGAATTTGATTTCGCCGTTGCGCGCCGCAATTTCGTTCTATGGCGGAGGGATTGCGAAGAGCGAGCGCGGGCCGGGATTGCTGGAACGAGCAGGGGAAACGCATGCGCCGATCCTCCTTTTCTGGGGCGGGCTCGATAAACATATTGGACCCGAGCAGCGGCAGGCGGTTGGAAACGCGTTGCGCAATGCACGCAAGACGTTTGCAAGCATGGAATTTGCTGATGCGGATCACGCATTCTTCAACAACACCCGCCCAAATTACAACAAAGCGGCTGCGATGCAGGCATGGGTGTTGTCGCTGGCGTTTTTGAAAAGCAATTTGGGGTGAGATTCTACTCGTTCCTGCGTCACTGACGAAAATGCATCAAGTACGATAGACGATTTTGCCGGAGATGATGGTGGCGACAGGACCGCCGCGGAATTTGCGGCCATCGAAAGGCGAATTGCGTGACCGGCTGGGCGATTCGGCGACTCGGTAGGTCCATTCGCGATCGGTTGAAAAGATAGTGATGTCCGCGTCGGAGCCTTCGGCGAGGGCGCGATTCTTTCCATTTTTGCCCAGAACCTGAGCAGGGCCTGCGGTGAATAACTCCACCATACGCATCAGCGAAACACGCTTGGTGTGCACCAGTTCGCTCAGGGCGAGAGCGATGGCGGTTTCAAAGCCGATGATGCCGAAAGGCGCGCGGTCGAATTCCACATCTTTGCTGGCGGGATGATGCGGCGCGTGGTCGGTGGCGATGGCGTCGACGGTTCCGTCCGCCAGGCCTTCGAGGAGTGCGTCGCGGTCGTCGCGCGAGGCGAGCGGCGGATTCATTTTGAAATGTGAGTCGTATTGCACGTCTTCATCGATCAGCGTGAAGTGATGAGGCGTCACTTCACAGGTAACCGCAAGGCCGCGGCGCTTGGCGGAGCGGACGTGTTCGAGCGAGCCGCGCGTCGACATGTGCGCGATGTGCAGGCGCGCACCGCTGAGCAGAGCGATTTCCACGTCGCGGCCGGCGCAAATCGATTCCGCGGCGGCGGGCATGCCTTTCAATCCGAGGTGGATTGAGCGCGAGCCTTCGCGCATCACGCCTCCGGCGGCGAGAGACGAATCCTCGCAGTGGTCAATCACAGGCAGGCCGAGCGGTCCGCAATAATCCATCACTTGGCGAAGGAGCCGCGCTGAGGCGATGGGTTTTCCGTCGTCGCTGATGGCCACGGCGCCGGCCTGTTGCATGGCCGCGATTTCCGCGAGCTGTTCGCCTTTGCTTTCTTTCGACGCGGCGCCGATGGGCCACACGTGCACCGATGAGACAGCGGCGGCGCGTTCCATGATGGAGCGCGTCACGGACGCGTTGTCATTCACCGGTTGGGTATTGGGCATGGGACAAACGGCCGTGAACCCGCCGCGCGCGGCAGACTGCGTGCCCGATTCGATGGTTTCGGAGATTTCGCCGCCGGGTTCGCGCAGATGGCAATGCAAATCGATGAATCCGGGAGCGACAATGCAGCCCGCGGCGTCGAGCGAAAGCGCGTCAGCAGCGGAAATAGAAGGAGCGAGCTTGGCGATTTTGCCTTTGTCGATGAGGACATCGGAGAGCGCGTCGGTCTTGGAAGACGGGTCGATGATGCGACCGTTCTTAATGAGAAGCATGCGCGGAGTCCTTTGGGTGATCTTGGGGGTCGGTCGAACCGGCGACGAGTTCGAAGAGAATGGCCATGCGAATGGCGAGGCCATTGGTGACTTGCTCCAGAACGCACGATTGCGCACTATCAGCGACGGCAGGATCGATTTCGAGGCCCCGTATCATGGGTCCAGGATGCAGGACAATGGCGTCCGGGCGGGCCAGGCGAAGACGCGTCGGCGTCAGTTGATAGCGAAGAATGTACTCGTCTGCCGAAAGCGATGGTTCGTGGATGCGTTCCTGTTGGATGCGCAAGGCCATGATAACTTCGGCGCCATCGAGGGCTTCTTCGATGCGTGGGACACGTCGAATATTGGGGGCGAGGCATTCGAGCTCCCGGGGAAGCCACATGGCCGGGCCGCAGAGTGTGATGTGCGCGCCGAATTTTGCGAGCAGATGAATATTCGAGCGGGCCACGCGACTGTGAAGAATATCGCCGGTGATGGTAATGCGGCAGCCGTCGAGTTGGCCGCGGCGATCGCGTATGGTGAGCGCGTCGAGCAGCCCCTGCGTGGGATGTTCATGGGTGCCATCGCCGGCGTTGATGACGGGAACATCGACGCGATGCGAAATGAATTCCGCGGCGCCCGAGGAACTGTGGCGAATCACGATGGCGTCGGGTTTCATCGCTTCGAGGGTGTGGATAGTGTCGAGCAGCGATTCGCCCTTTTTCAGGCTGGAAGATTCGGCTTGGAGGC
Organism: Candidatus Acidiferrales bacterium; assembly: GCA_049787175.1. Taxonomy (GTDB): domain Bacteria; phylum Acidobacteriota; class Terriglobia; order Acidiferrales; family UBA7541; genus DAHUXN01. The sequence continues at coordinate 31,383 of JBAQYT010000246.1, forward strand.
TCATGGTGTCGGCGCCGAGCCGCGATGCCGCCGTGGCGAAGCTAATGCGCGTGCGCGTGGAGTTTTCGAAAAAGGCGAGCGCGATGGTTTTGCCGCGCAGGGTGGCGAGTTTTTTTAACGGATAGCGCTGGAATTCCTGGAAAGGCTTCGCCTGATCAAGAAGAAAAATAATCTGCTCGCGGTTTAGCGGCTCGATGGCCAGCAAATGATGGAAACGGTGCGACACAATCTCCCTCGGTTGCGAATTGCTAATCCAGATGCTGTTTCTTCAGTCCACACGGTCCATAACCACGACGCGTTCCTCATGGTCAATCTCTTGGAGGCGCACTTCGATAATTTCCGCATCGGCGGTCTCGACGGCGCGGCCGATAAAAGTCGCTTCAATGGGCAGCTCGCGATGCCCGCGGTCAATGAGGACACTCAGACGTATCCGCCTGGGACGGCCCAGGTCGAATAGGCCATTCATGGCGGCACGGACGGTGCGGCCGGTGTAAAGGACGTCATCAACGAGAAGAAGGTCGCGGTCATCGACGGGGAACGGGATTTCGCTCGATTGAACGATGGGCTGCTGAGCGACAGTCGATAGATCGTCGCGGTAGAGTGTGATGTCCAGCGTGCCGACGGGCACCTCGGCTTTCGAAGAGGCGCGAATGGATTTCGCAAGACGTTCGGCGAGTGGGATGCCACGGCGACGAACGCCGATGAGCGCCAAATCCTTGGCGCCGCCTGTCTTTTCCACGATTTCGTGCGCTAGGCGCTCAAGCGTGCGGCGGATTTCGTCTGCGGACATGAGTTGGCGCTTCTCGATGATGCGCATAGGGCCAGCTATCGTAACATAACGACGAGCGTAGGCAGATGCCGCGATTTCGCGCGGAGCCGAGCATGCTCGGGACGAGGCGAACGAATCGGGTTGTAGTTTGAAGCCCACGTGATAGACTGTGTGGCGTGAGCTCGCCTGCAAGCGCCCGGCGGCCCACGGACGTGGACCTCAGCGTCCGTATAGGCACTCTGCTTCTTTCCAACCCTGTAATTGCTGCTAGCGGCACTTTCGGCTATGGCATTGAGTTTGCCCACCTAGTCGACCTGAATTGTCTCGGCGGAATCGTAGTCAAGGGTCTTTCTGCAAATCCGATGGAAGGGGCTCCCGCGCCGCGCCTCTGCGAAACCTCGGGCGGAATGTTGAACGCCGTGGGATTGCAAAACATCGGCGTGCGCGCGTTCGTCGCGGAAAAGCTTCCTGAGTTGAGGAAGTACCGGACAGCCATCGTCGCAAATGTGTTCGGGCACACCGTGGCGGAGTATTGCGAGGTTGTTGGCGTGCTCGAAAGTGCCGACGGAGTTGCCGCGTACGAATTGAACATTTCGTGCCCAAATGTAGATCGCGGAGGCTCGGAATTTGGCGCCGATCCGCTTCTGGCGGCAGAAGTGGTGGCAGCGGCACGGAAGAAGGCGCGCAGACCGTTATGGGTCAAACTGGCTCCGAATGCCGATGTCCGCGCGGTCGCGCGAGCCGTCGAGGCGGCTGGAGCGGATGCGCTGACGGTAGCGAACACGTACCCGGCAATGAGCCTGGACGCTCGGACAGGGCAGTCCCGATTAGGCAGATTGAGCGGAGGGTTGTCGGGGCCGGCGATTAAGCCCCTGACCTTAAAGTTGGTTTACGAGGTTTCGAGGGCTGTTCGGATACCCATAATCGGCTTAGGGGGAATCCAGACTGAGGATGATGCGGTCGAGTACATAAGGGCTGGAGCGACAGCAATTCAAGTGGGGACGGCCCATTTTTCTGATCCGATGGCGAGTCAGCGCGTGGTGGAAGGCCTGCGGCACCACTGTACGGCATTAACCTGCAATAATATCAGTGAGTTACATGCGACTATCGAGTGAAGAAGCGGCCTGAATCGAGGAAGATATGTATTGAGGGTGAGACTCCGCCATAGTAGAATATGTGTTGATTATGAAAGACTTAATAAAAGTCGACACACGATTGAATCAGACGCGGGCGGTGATACTTGCGACGGTCGCGGCGCTAATTTTGTTTGCCGCAGGCCGGTCAACAGCACACGTCGAAGGCAATGGTCCAGTGTCCCCCGCCGGTCAGGCACTGCTACTTCCAGTACTCGCAACTCCAAACCCTGAGATTGGGGCGAAGTCTATCCGCAGCTTTGTCTGCCTGTCCAGTTGGTACGGGGGTGGCTTCGATGGACAGCTGACCGCGAACGGCGAGATCTATGACATGTACGGCCAGACCGCAGCCCACCCTACGTTGCCCTTGGGCTCGGTGGTCCGAATCATGAACTTGAGAACTCGCAAGACCGCCATTGTGCGGATTAATGACAGGGGCCCCTATGTTGCCGGGCGAGATCTTGACGTTTCGTACCAGGTTGCTAGAGAATTAGGCTTCGTACGCCGCGGAACTGCCCGAGTAAGGGTGGAACTGCTCAAGGTGCCTTCATCAAGAGCGACGCATCCCGCAAACTGATTGTAGCGCTGGACTTTCCAAACGTAGAGCAATCCATTCAATTCATTCGCCGGCTTCGCGGCAGAATCGGGCTGGTCAAAATCGGCAGCCAACTGTTCACCGCCGAGGGTCCCGAAGGGGTGCGGAGAATCGCTAAGCTGGTTCCGGGTATATTCCTCGACCTGAAATTCTGCGACATCCCCAATACGGTGGCGGGAGCTGTAGAGGCCGCCGCCAGATTGCCGGGTATTCGAATGATGACCGTTCACACGACGGGCGGGCTAGCGATGTTGCGAGCCGCTAAGGCTGCGCTGAAAGGAACTAAGAGGCCACCGATGCTCCTGGGCGTGACGGTGCTGACGAGTTTGGACGAGGAAGAGCTAATCAGAATAGGACTTACAGGACCGGTCAAGGGAAGGGTAATTGCGCTGGCGACCATGGCCAAGATCGCGGGGATGGACGGGATAGTTGCGGCCGGAGACCATGTTCAGGTGTTGCGAAAGGCGCTCGGCAGGAAAATGGCGATTGTGGTGCCGGGAATTCGTCTCGTGGATCCAGACAAGCAACTGAAGCGCGCGCCGCGGGACGACCAAGCGCAGATTGCCACGCCGTGCAATGCAGTACGGTGGGGCGCTGGCTACTTAGTGGTTGGGCGTCCCATTACCGCTGCGCCGGACCCGGTAAAGGCCGCGGACGCAATCCTGCAGGATATGGAAGTAGGCAGTAGATACCGTGCGTAGGCCGATCAACTTTCGTCTTTAGTTGTCGCATCAGACCAGGGTGGTGGGCCAGTTTGAATCCACAGTTCGAATCGGTGTTGAACTAGCATATCAATTTCCAAGTCGCCGGCGATCCTGGAGTTAAGTCACAGAAAGCGCGTTTGTCGTTCGTAATTCTACGAACTGCCGGTGTGGCGACGAGATCGAGCTCAGTTGTATTGGCTGAAGTGCTCGATATAATGCCTGCATGTACACACATCAGGCTGGAATCTTTGCTCTTGGAACCTCCTCTCATGCGTACCTGGAGTTTGACATTCTGGACGCGAAGAAATGCAAGGAGTTCGCCTCTACCATCTCCGCTATCCGTGAACCACGGACCACCACGGGAGGAGTGAACTTCGTTATTGGCTTTCGGCCCGAACTCTGGCGCGATCTTGTTCCAGAGGACGCCCCTCCGGGCGTGGAGGGCTTCAACAAAGAAATCCACGGCACAGAAGGATTCGTTATGCCAAGCACGCAACATGATGCGCTGGTATGGCTGTCCGGCAGTGCTCATGACGTTATCTTCGATATGGCCCGCTCGGTGCTCCATGATATCGCGGGCCAGGCCTCACTCGCGGAAGAAACATCGAGTTGGCCCTACCGACATGACCGCGATCTTACCGGCTTCATCGATGGCTCGGAGAATCCGACCCTGCTCGACGCTCCCATCGCGGCACTCTTGCCCGAAGGAGTTCCCGGAACTGCCGGCTCAGTTCTGTTGCTGCAAAAGTGGAAGCACAACGTGGCTGCGTGGGAAGCTCTGCCGATCAAACAGCAGGAGCGCATCATGGGACGCACCAAGCTCGACAGCATCGAACTCGAGAACAAGCCATCGGACTCTCATGTCGCTCGCACGGATCAGGACGAGTTTGGGAACATCTTTCGTCGCAACATGCCCTACGGAAGCGTCGAGGAACATGGCACCATGTTCGTTGGATTCAGCGCAGACCAGAAGCGGCTTTCCAGAATGCTGGATAGCATGGCAGGCCTAATCAGTGGCACGCGCGATGCGCTGACACGGTTTACCCAGCCGTTGACCGGCTCCTATTATTTCGTGCCTTCTGTCGAGAGTCTGCGGCGCCTACGGTAAGACGACCAAGCAAACAGCAACCGCTTCAAGTCCTTAAAGACGAGTTGTTGTTTTGCGTAGTCCTTGGGTGAGTGCCTTTTCAGTTTAGAAAGCTTCGATGGTTCGGCGTCAGGGGAGCCCAATAAACCTTCGGCGACATGCACCAATCCTCATGAGTCCGCATGTGGGAAATTAAGGCCACTCCCGAATGACGGGCAAACCGGAAACTACCGATCTAACCCTGTGGATTCAAACTGACCCACTCACCAGACCAGCTAACATTTGACGAACGGCCGCGGAGCCTCTTATAATCAAGGATTCGCTTTTGCTTCGGGAGGCCGTATGTACGCTGTGATTCGCAGTGGTGGAAAGCAGTACCGCGTTGCGCCGGGAGAGACAATCCGCGTCGAAAAACTTGAGGGCAAGGTCGGCGGGAAAGTGACCTTCGACGAAGTGCTTGCGGTGCACAATGACAAGAAGGAGTTGGTTGCCGGAGCGAAGTCTTCCCAGGCGAAAGTGACGGGCAAAATCGTTTCGCACGGGCGGGCAGCGAAGCACTTGGTGCTGAAGTATAAGCGCGGCGGACAATACAAGATTACGCGTGGACATCGGCAGGCTTATACGGCGGTCGAAGTCAGCGACATCAAGATGGAATAGAGGTTTTTCTTCTATGGCGCATAAAAAGGGCGGCGGTTCTTCGGTTAACGGACGGGATTCGCATGGGCAGCGGCTGGGAATCAAGCGCTTCGGAGGCCAGCTTGTGACTGGCGGAAGCATTTTAGTGCGCCAACGCGGCACGCGCTACAAGCCCGGCAAGAACGTAAGTCGCGCCAAGGATGACACGCTTTTCGCACGCATTACGGGCGTGGTGCTGTTTGAGGACAAGGGTCAGAGAGGCCGTTACATCAGCGTTCTGCCTGCCGAAGAGAAAGCGGGTAAACCCGCCGAAGCGCCTGCGAAGCAATAAGGAATTTTCCCGGTACTCTGTTTCTCCGTGCATCCCTTTGTATTTCCGGCGAGCGGTATCGTATTCTCTCCCTAACAATCGAAGGTGCAAACGTGTTTGTTGACGAAGCGAAAATTTGGGTGAAAGGCGGCGACGGCGGGAATGGCTGCGTCGCATTCCGCCGTGAGAAGTACGTGCCGCGAGGCGGCCCGTCTGGTGGCGACGGAGGCAACGGTGGCGACATCGTTCTTCAGTCGACGGAGCAAGAGAATACGCTTTTGCGCTACCGGTATAACCGCGAGTTTCGCGCTGACCGCGGGCGGCACGGCGAAGGCTCCAACTGTCATGGGCGCTCCGGTGTGGACACGGTGTTGACCGTTCCAGTCGGAACACTTGTCTTCGAGGAAGAAAGTGGCGAGAAGCTTTTCGACTTCAGTGAGGCAGGGCAGCAGTTTCGCGTGGCGCGCGGCGGGCGCGGGGGCCGGGGCAATTCGCATTTTACAAAACCGTGGCATCAAGCGCCGAGGGAGCATGAGGATGGCCAGCCGGGACAGGAACGGCGGTTGCGTTTGGAACTGCGATTACTGGCCGACGTGGGACTGGTAGGATTTCCGAATGCAGGAAAGTCGACTTTCATTTCGCGCATTTCGGCCGCGAGGCCAAAGATCGCGGATTATCCCTTCACGACGCTGGAACCGCATCTCGGCGTGGTTTCGGCAGATCAGGACGCGCCGCCCGGTGCCGGGCGTACGTTTGTTGTCGCGGACCTGCCGGGGCTAATTGAGGGTGCCCACGAAGGCGCGGGGCTCGGGATTCGCTTCTTGCGCCACATCGATCGGACGCGTTTGATCGCTCAGTTGGTGGATACAAGCGATGGGAACGAGCGCGACCCACTCCACGATTTTGAAGTTATTCAGAGTGAATTGCGCGCGTTCAGTGAAGAACTCATGAAGAAGCCACTGTTTGTTGTGGCGACGAAGCTGGATGCGACGACGAATCGCGAACGCGTCGAGCGGCTTCGCGATTTTGCGGCGGAGCGCAGGCTTCCGTTCTTTGCGATTTCTTCCGCTACGGGCGAGGGCGTGCAACCGCTGGTGAGAGCAATGGCAGACGCGCTGGCTCGGCTTCCACGGCAGGGAGGGCAAGCGGCGGAAAATCCTGCTGCAGCGTCCGAATGGTCAACCTCTGAGCAACCCAGCAGTGAGAGCGCCCCTGTGCGTCCGGAGGAGCGTTGAGCAAGGGTGCAGCCAAGCGAGGGCGCGCCATCGCAATTTTTGGCGGCACTTTCGACCCGATTCATCGCGGCCACCTGATTGTCGCGGGAGCAGCGACCCGGCGCTTCCATTTGGATGAGATTTATTTTGTGCCCTCTTCCAGGCCCCCTCATAAGAAGCGTCAAGAACTCGCAGCTTTTTCGCACCGCTATGCAATGGTAGCGCTGGCTTGTTCAGGCAAGGCGCGATTCGTGCCGTCGCTTGCGGAGGCCCCTGCTGGTGCGCCGCAGGTTTTCTATTCCATCGATACGGTGCTGGGTTTCCGCGAACGTCATGCTAACGACGAGATTTATTTCATCCTTGGAGCGGACTCGTTCCTTGAAATTCCTATCTGGCGGAGCTATGAGGCTTTGCTCGATTCCTGCGATTTCATAATTGCCAGCCGTCCTGGCATTCGTTTGGAGGCGCTGAAGCGCGTGATTCCCGCGCACCTTCTGGGTGATCAGGATGCGCGCAGCCGGAATGCCATTGCGCTAAGAAAATCGACGGTGCACTTGTTGACCAGCGTGGCATCCGATGTGTCCTCGACGGACATCCGGCGGCGCTGCAAGCGCGGGGACTCCATTCATGCCCTTGTGCCCCCATCTGTGGAAGACTACATTCATAGGCAGGCCCTTTACCGGTGAACTTGGATTCCTTACCCAAAGAACTACGCTGGGCGGTCGAAGCAGCTCAGAGCAAGAAGGCGACGGCGGTGACTGTCTTATCACTGACAGGCTTAGGGGCGTTCGCTGAGTATTTTGTCATCTGTTCGGCGGAAAGCGTCAGGCAGATCGAGGCCATCGGTGACGAAGTTGAACAAAAACTCCGAGAGCAAGGGCTGCGCCTGCCGCATCGCGAAGGGCGAGCCGGAACAGAATGGCTGTTGCTGGATTATGGAAGCTTAGTGGTTCACGTCTTCAGCGGGAAAGCGCGCGCCTTTTATGACATCGAGCGGCTGTGGCGCGCCGCCAAGCGTTTCGACATCGCAGAACCAAGCCGATCGGCCGCGCCCGGTGCCGGATCATGAATGCAGCGCGTCTCGAATGGATCGCGAAGGACCCGGCGTCTCAGCACGTTCTGGAAATTGCCGGCAAAGTCGCGGATACCTCGACTACTGTTTTGATTACCGGCGAAAGCGGCACCGGCAAAGATCAACTGGCGAGATGGATTCATGAAGCCGGGCCGCGACGCGACGCTCCTTACCTGAAGATTGACTGTGCCAGCCTTCCTTCGGAGCTCGTCGAATCGGAGCTATTCGGGCATGAGCGCGGCGCCTTCACGGGGGCGGAGGCACGCAAGCCCGGACGCATGGAGTTGGCTGAGGGCGGCACGATTGTGCTCGACGAAGTGGTCGCGCTTGCGCCTGCCGTTCAATCGAAACTGCTGCGTGTTCTGGAAGAGCGGAGATTTGAGCGGCTGGGCGGGACCGAAACATTGGAGATGGACGCGCGCTTAATCGCGCTGACCAATGCGGATTTGGAACGCGCCGTGCGCGAGGATTATTTTCGCGAGGACTTGTACTTCCGGCTTAACGTGCTGGTGATCAAAGTTCCGCCGCTGCGGGAACGGCCGCAAGATATTCGCCCTCTAGCCGAGCATTTCGTGAATCGGCTTGCCCCCGTTCATGGGCATGCCGGTGCAACCATCGACAACGGTGCGATGCAAGCTCTGGAAGTCTACGACTGGCCAGGAAATGCGCGCGAGCTGAAGAACGTGATCGAGCACGCGCTCGTTTTTGCGACGAGCGGAATTTTGAAACGCGACGACTTTCCCCGCGCTCTTCAGGCGAGTTCCGATGTGCCGTCGCACACCCGGTTGCAGTCACTCGAGGAGATGGAGAAGGACGCGGTGCGGGCGACCCTCGAGGCGACCCACTACAAAATCGCGCAGTCGGCGCAAATTTTGGGCATTAGCCGCAAGACGCTGCTCGAGAAAAGAAAGAAATACGGCCTGGTCTGAAAAGCGAGCGGTTCGCATTCGCCACGCATGATGAAAATACGGCTGGTTATGTTCGCGCGAACGCGGCGCGTGGAAGTTCGCACCCTCGTCGATGAGTACCTGGCGCGCATCCGGCAGTACGCAGAGGTGGAAACAACGGAGCTGCGCGAGACGAGCGACGCCGCGCTGCGGAAACTGAAGCTGCCGCTGGGCGCGACGGTTGTGCTGCTGGATGCGGAGGGGAAACAGTTTACCTCCACGCAGTTTGCCAAATGGCTCGGCGGACTGCGCGACCGTGGCGCTCGCGAAGTGATTTTCTTGTGCGGCGCCGCGGATGGTTTTCCGGAAGAGTTGCGGCGGCGCGCAGGCCAGTCGATTTCCCTATCGTCCTTGACGATGTCGCATGAGCTTGCCCGCGTCCTGCTCGCCGAACAAATATACCGCGCCTTTACGATTTTGGCCGGACATCCCTATGCGAAATAGGCGGCGCATGGCGGTGAGTTCTGCGAGAATGTCCACCGATGAGCGCGAAAACCACGCAAGACTGCAACACACCCACGGTTCGGTTGAAATGATGATCAAGCAGCAGTTTGAAAATTACGATCTTGGCGGTGTGCGGGGCCGGCAAGAATGGATTCGGCGTTGAATCCCGGACTTGCGCGCGAGCTTGAAATTTACCAGCTTGGCGCGGCGGCGAAGAAACTGTCGATCCCGGCGGCGCTATCGCTGCTGGAACAAAGGGCGAGAGAAACGCTCGATCCGCGCGCGTATGACTACGTGGCTGGCGGCGCGGGCGGCGAAAACACGATGCGCGCCAATCTGGAAGCGTTCTATCGCTGGCGAATCGTGCCGCGCATGCTGCGGGATGTTTCCGTTACGGACATGAGCATCGAACTGCTGGGCGCGAAATTGCCGGCGCCCGTTTTGCTGGGGCCTGTTGGAGTGCAAGCCATTGTTCACCCGGAAGCGGAGTTGGCCACGGGCCGCGCCGCGGCGGCGCTGGGATTGCCGTTCGTTTTGAGCACGGTGTCATCGCAACCAATCGAAAAAGTGGCGCAAACGATGGGCGCGGGGCTGCGGTGGTTTCAACTGTACTGGGGGAAGAATCCGGAATTGACCGTGAGCATGTTGCAACGCGCGGAGAAGGCGGGTTACACCGCGCTAGTCGTTACGCTCGATACTTCGATGCTCGGATGGCGCGAACGGGACCTGCAGCACGGATATCTGCCGTTTTTATTGGCGGAAGGACTTTCCAATTATCTGACGGACGCGGTTTTTCGCAGCGCCCTGGGAGAGGCCCCCGAGAAAGATCCTGCCGAGGCGGTGCGGTTGTGGTCCAGCATTTTCACGAATACCACGCTCACATGGAATGATCTGGCGTTCTTGCGGCGGCACACGAAACTGCCCATTCTTCTCAAAGGGATTTTGCACGAAGATGACGCCGTGCACGCCGTGGATTGTGGCGTTGACGGCGTGATTGTCTCGAATCACGGCGGGAGGCAAGTGGATGGAGCCATCGCGGCGCTCGATGCGCTTCCGGGCGTGGCGAAAGCAGTCAACGATAAAATTCCGGTGCTCTTCGACAGCGGCATACGCCGCGGCGCGGACATCATGAAGGCGTTGGCACTGGGGGCGCGCGCTGTACTGGTGGCGCGGCTCTATATTTGGGGACTGGCAGCGGCCGGCGAGGCCGGAGTACGCGATGCGATGCTGAACTTGCTGGCGGATTTTGATTTATCGATGGCGCTGAGCGGATTCACTTCGCCGCGGGAGCTTTCGGTTGCCGCGCTTCAGCGGTCCGGCCAGCCGTAGAGTTTCAGGGCATTGTCTCGGAGAACCATGCGCGCGATCTCTCGGGCGCGGGAGCGCGTGATTTCGTTGTCGTCCATCATTCCCGTGAGCGCAATGGCGAGGGCTTCGCGGCCCGACTCGGCCGTTTGCCAGCCGATTTCTTCCCAATCAATCTGAGGTGTTCCGGGCGAAAGGTCGGTGCCAAACATCACTTTCTCCGGAAACCATTCGAGCCAATAGCGGATGTTCTTGCTCATCTCGCGCGTGGGCAGCAGCCAAGTCTGCTCCGAAAAATCCGTGTAAACATTCGGCTTTACCAGAAGAGCAGCCACGGATTTCGAGAATGGACCCGCGCCGCCATGGAGCAGCACGAATTTTGTTCCGCGCAGGGATGTGTCGTCCAAAACGGACTCGAGCAGCAGGGGATCCGCTCCGGCCATCTTGAAATAGCCTCCGCAACCGAATCCCGTATGGAAGTGGACGGGCATGCCGAGGCGGCCGGCTTCCGCGGCGACGTCGTGAAAAATGTAATTCTGTAATGCGGTGTAGGCGGCTTCGCCAGCCACGCCGCCATTGATGTAGCGCGCATACGCCTGTGCGGCTGCGGATGGTTCAGCTGGCTCGAAATCCAGGGAACGGAGATACGCGGCCTCAAATTTAACGGCAACCGCCCCGTTCTGCTTCTGGTCTTCAAGAGTTGGTGTAACGACTTGTGACAAATATTCATCGAGAGTGGCGGGCAGCTTGGTTTTGCCAAGATTCCTCAGATAGCGCTGCAATAATTGTTCTTCGCGACTGAAGAAATACTTGCGGTCGGGCGTCTCGGCCGCAAGAGCGGAATTGTCGAGCGGAAAAAGTAGGGCATCGTCGAACGGCACCCAACGGAATCGCGGGGGACGAAGGCCGGGGCCCATGGCTTCGCGATTGGCAAGCTCGATATCGATGCCGAGACGATCGAGAACCCAATCGGGGTAATTGTCGCCCTGTTCCTTCTTGATGCGCTCTTTGGCCGCAAGAAGCTCGCGCACATGCGCGGAACTCATGTCGGAATATTTGTAACCGTAGAGAGCCTTCCACGCCGCAAGGAATTGCGGATTCTCAGGGCGGCTGGTCATCGGCGAATTGGTTGGCTCTAATGGAGCACAGGGCAAAGCGTCGTATTCGTCGTCGGGCTGACCCCTCACTGGCAGGGCTGGCGGATGAGAATGATTATCGATCGCGCGGATACTCTGAATGTAGGCGAGAAGCTCCGGGTCAGGTTTTTGCGCGCGAACGCGCGGCGCGAGAAATACAAAAAGAATAAAGAATGGAGTTGAAAATGAGAAAAGGTGCGGAAGCCGCCGAAAAGCGTAGGTCATTGGATTCGGGTTACTCTTTCTGTTTTACGACTGCAGGCTGCTTGGGCGGCTCGATCTTTTGCGACGTGCCGACCCAAAAGAGTTTGAAGTTACTGAACCGATGCTCATGGTGCAGGTAGTGGCCTTGCACTTCAATGTAGACGTCCACGCTTTCCGGCAGCCAAAGAGTCACTTTGTGTGCGCTAAAGCTGACTGGCGCGTATTCGATTACGGAATGTTGCCGCTTCAAGTCGACGGGCGCGACGGGACGTACCAAATCCGTCTCGAGGCGCATGACTTGGCCGGTCTTCGTGGAAACCCAAGCGCGGCCCTTTAGGGGCACCGCGAATTCCTCGGAAGCTGTGTTAAAGCTGGCGAGTAAGCTTGTGGGGCGGTCGCTGCGCTGCTCGAAATGCACCAGCCAAGCCGGCTCGTCATTCCATTCCCCTAGGCCTTCGCACTTCCAGGCGAAGTCGTCCCGATAAACGGGATGGAACGCCAGCACTAATCCAGGCGCGCCGTTATCGGCGAAGCGGCCGGGCATCTCGGCCGGACCTAAATTGTTATTGCGAATCTCCTTGACCTCAATGAGGCGCGGACGCGGCGTCTCGATAAAAACCAGGTAACTGAAGGTTCGTGTGATAGGCGTCTCCAAGCGTTCGTCGCGCTTAACCTCGACGGACTGATACTCCTCCGTTGCGGTGAACTCTTGCAGGTCGGTCACAAGCCGCACGGTATTCTTTCCGGCTTCATCCAGAACTTTGGCAAGAGGGCACGCCGCTCCGGATATTACGAACGGTTTCTCGGCGTCGATGTCAGCAGGGGCCCAATTTTCCTTCGGAGGAAGCTCGACGGGAGGGGCAGGGGCAGAAATCCCCAGAGTCTCGGATGGAGCAGAGGACACGGCAACAGAAGGCCCCTTGGCGCCGGGCGCAGTGGCAGCCGTTTCAACCACCGAGGCCGGCTGCTGCAACTTCGCGATAAAACTCCGAATCTTGGCGGCATTGGGATCGTCCGGATAAGCGACGAGGTAGGTTTGCAGCGACGTTACGGCATTTACATGGTCGCCCAGGCCCGCGAGCGCTTGACCAAGCAGAAGACGGACCGGCGTTGCCTTCTGCTTTCCGATGGCAAGGGCTTTTTCCGCGTGGCTGCGCGCCTGCGCGAAATCTTGCTGGCGCAGATAGGAGTCCGCCAGCATCCATTCAGCCTTCCAAGACGAAGGATCAAGCTGGAGATTCTCGTTCAGTATTTGAATTGTGCCGGCGTAATCGGCTGATTCGAAACGCAAAGTACCCAGCGCAAGGAGCGAAGCGGGTTGTTTGGGATCAATGGAGACAGATTTTTCTAGATAAGGACGGGCCTGCGGCAATTGCTTGGCGATCAAATAGCTCATACCCATGGCGTAATTGGTATAGGGATTCCCCGGCGCCATCACGAGCGCTTTCTGGAAATGCTTTTGCGCCGAGGGGACCTTGTCGTCTCGCAGGTCCTTCATTCCTTTTTCCACTTCCTTTTGGGCGCGAGGCGCCAGGACAAATTGACCCGCGGGGGGATGGAAATTGAGCTGTTCGTCGACCGGCTTCAGAAATACGATAACGTTGGCGTTCCCGGCGACAAGCATAACCGTCTCGCGCGTAGTCTGGTATCCGTCGGCTTTCACCTCGACTTCGTATTCGTCTCCCACCTGGATGTCAGAGAATACCCAACCCTGATTGTCGTTTCCCTGAGCGAAACCAGGCATAGGACCGCGGCTGGTTGAAGAGAGCGATAGAGTCGGTATTACGGAAAGGGGCTCTCCGCGGTCATTGCGAATGTAGACGGTGATTGTGCCGCTGCTGGGGCCGCCGACTGATATCGATTGGCTTGCACTTGGGACGTGGGTTCCAACTTGGGCGAGGGCAGATGCCGCCATGCAAAAGAGAAACGATACAGCAATAAACTTAAGAAAGCCGAGTGATACGGTGCCACATGTGGAAATTCGGACCATCGCAATCACTCTCAAGTGCTGCGGAGCTAGTTAACCTTACGTGCAAAGGCGCTGCTGTGTCAATTGGGAGGAGGCGGAATTGAGGAGTGCGGCAAGAAACCGAATCATGGAGGGAAGCTTTCGGAAAATGCTGGATTTCAGCCCAAATTAATCGCTCTTGTTCTTGATTGCTCCTTTGGGTTGGCCGATTTTCTGTGTGGCGCCGGTCCAAAAGAGTTTGAAGTCGCTGAAGTGGTGGTAGTGATGCAAATAATGGCCGTGGTATTGAAGGTACACGTCGACGTTTTCAGGAAGCCACAAAGTTACTTTGTGCTGCGGGAAAGCGATTGGTTTGTAGTCGATGACGAAATGCTCGCGTTCCAGTTTGATCTCAGGGATCGGCTTTACCAGGTCGGTCTCCAGGTGCATCACTTGGCCGTTATTTTCAGAAATCCAGGCCCGCCCCTTTAACGGCAGGGGAAACGAACGTAAGCCCGTCTGGAAAGTGGCAAGATGATTGGGGCGGTCATTGCGCTGCTCGAAGCGCACAATCCACGTCGGCTTGTCGTTCCATTCTCCCAGTCCTTCGCAACTCCACGCGAAATCCCCCTGAAGAAGGGGATGAAGGACGAGCGCAAGAGCCGCGTCCGAGTCGGAAGATTTTCCGGGCATGTTTTCGGCGTTCACGCCCTGATCGCGCATCTCCTGAACGTTAATAATATCGGGCCGCGGATTGTCAATAAACACGAGATAGCTGAAGGTCTGGGCTTCGGTCTTTTCCAGATCCTGGTCCCGTTTGATTTCCACGGATTCGTATTTCTCGGTAGCTGTAAATTCCTGGAGATCGGTCACGAGCTGAGTGGCGTTCTTGCCGGCGACCTGCAGAACTTTGGGTAAAGAACAGGATGCACCAGAGACGATAAACGGCTTCCCGGCATCGATGTCCGGCGGAGCCCAGTTTTCCTTCGGAGGCAAGTCCACTGGGGCCGTAGCGATCAGAGATCCGATCGGTTGAGTGGGAGCCGATTTTGCTGGCTGTGGCTTTTTCAGATCCGGAAGCCAATTGCGTATTGCCGGATCGTTGCTGTCGTGAGGGTACTTATTCAAAAAAGCTTCCAGCGCCGTGGCTGCCTTTTCTTGCTGGCCCAATGCCGCAAGGGCTTCTCCAAGGACGAGTTCATCGCGATCGGCCTGCGCTCCGCCCAACGCCAGCGCCAACTCTGCCTGCTCGCCAGCGTTCTGAAAATCCTTTTGCTTCAAATAGGAGCCTGCGAGCATGGAGTGCACATTCCACCGCGAGCCGTCCAATCGCGCCGCCGGAGCGAGCACCTGAATGGCCCCGGCATAATCTCCCTGCCGAAATCGGAGAGTACCAAGCGCCACCAAGGCTGGGACTTGCCTGGCGTCGCTCGAAACGGATTTTTCCAAATACGGTTTGGCCCCTGACAAATCTCCGTTCAGAAGAAAGCGCATTCCCATCAAATAGTTCACGTAGGGATTCTCCGGAGCGATTTCAAGCGCCTTGCTCAAGTGCTTTTGGGCAGACCCTACCTTGCCGGAGTCCAGATCTGCTGCTCCTTTTTGGGCTTCCTTTTCGGCCTGGGGCGCGAGCACAAACTGCCCGGACGGGGGATGAAAGGCCAGTTCATCGTTGGGGCTTCGCATGAACACGATAACGCTCGCGGATGCTGTGACGGAATCGGGCACCAGGATAGGCCTAAGTTCAGTATGGTATCCAGGAGCTTGTACCTGAATCTCGTACATATCTCCGATCCCTACGCCAGCAAAGGTCCAAACGTCTCCCGCACCCTTCTGCGCCATTGGCGTGGGAGCGGAGTTGGAGGCAGCTATAAGAGTTACGTTGGGAACGGCCGAGAGAGGTTCCCCATCCTCCGTTCGGACATAGACCGCGATGTTGCCGCTACGATAGGCAAGCGGAAGCGTCGTACCTACGGGATCCGGCAGACTGGGCGACCCCTGCGCGCGTACAAAGCGCGACGCGCCTGGCAGAAGCAGCGCACCCAAGAGGAACCGAATGAGAAGTCTGGCTTTCATCGCGCATTCATTCGCAAGCCGTTTCCCGAAGTCCTATAAAGAACGCAGAGGCGAATCGGCACGGTTACAGTAGCCTTAGCGTTACTTGCTGTCAATCTTGCCGGTTCATTGAATCGGGAACAGGCGGCACCGCAAGGCCCTTGCGCATCGATTCAAGTTGAGTCATGCGCGGCGGTCTTCTATAATTAGCCATTACAGCGAGGCGTAAACACATTTGCTAAAAAATCTCAGCCAGAGCAAGACGGCAGTAAAAATCTTCTTGGGGGGCGTCCTCGTCGTCATCTGCGTATCGATGGTGTTGATGATGACGCCGGTCGGAGGCATCGGCGGCACGAGCACAGGAAGCCCTGACGCCGTCGTGACCGTCGGCGGACAGGATATCAGCGTTATCGACGTGCGGCAGCAGTTTGCAGCACAAACGCGTGGGCAGAACGTGCCGCAAGTTATGCAGGGCCTGTACATGCGCCAGGTACTCGACCAGATGGTATTTCAGAGGCTGCTCGACCTGGAAGCGGACCGCCTGGGCATACAGGTGACGCCAGACGAAATCACGCAACGCATCAAACAGGTACTTCCCACAGCATTTCCAGGGGGTGTCTGGATCGGCCCGGAGCGCTACGCGCAGGAAGTAGAAATACGGACAGGCATGTCTATGCCGCAGTTTGAAGACTACGTGCGTACGGCTGTGTTGGTGGATAAGTTCAAGTATCTGGTGACGGATGGCATCAGCGTCACGCCGCAAGAAGTCGAGGAGCAGTATCGCTACCAGAACGAAAAGGTTCAGCTGGAGTACGCGCAGATCAAGCCGGCAGAGCTCGAATCGTCCATTACCCCTACCGACACGGAGCTTTCAGCGTTTTTTGCAAAGAATGAGTCGAAGTACCAGGTGCCGGAGAAGCGGTCGGCGAAATACGCTCTGCTGGATCTGAACCAGCTCAAGCAGAGCATAAAGATCAGCGATGCGGACGTTCAGGCTTATTACCAGCTGCACCTGGACGACTACAAAGTTGAAAACCGCGTGCACGTTGCGCATATTGTGTTCAACACCCTGGGTAAGACCGACGCGGAAGTGGCGCTGATCAAGCAACAAGCGCAAAAAGTGGATGATCAGGCCAAGCACAGCGCGAACTTTGCGGACTTGGCGAAAAAATATTCCGAGGATACGAATCCTAAGACCAAGGGCGGCGATATTGGCTGGATTGTCGCTGGCCAAACAGCGCCGGCATTTGAGAAGACCGCCTTCAGTCTTCCCAAGGATGGCGTCTCCGATGTGGTCCAGACCCCGTATAGCTTTGATATCATTAAAGTTCTGGACAAAGAGACGGCGCATACCAAGGGCCTGGACGAAGTCAAAGACTCGATCGTCACCACTCTGACGCAGGAAAAACTGAATGCCGAGCAGACGGAAATCTCCGACAAGCTTGCCGCGGCTGTGCGCCAGTCGAGTCGACAAAGCATCGATGCTATTGCGAAGCAGTTCAATCTACAGACAGGGGAAACACCCGTTGTGAGCGTCACGGATCCGGTCGGTGATCTGGGCGCGGAACCGGCGCTGCAGGAAGCGCTTTTCTCCTTGCATCAGGGTGAATTGAGCCAACCGATCTCGATCGACCGAGGTTACGTGATCATCTCGGTTGATAAGATCGTTGCCGGGCACCAAGGAACTTTGGCCGAGGTTCGCGACCGCGTGGTAGCGGATTACCGCAAAGAGAAAGCGCAGGACCTTGCCGAGCAGAAGGCCGAAGAGCTGGAAACGAATGTGAAAGGCGGGATGGCGTTCGATAAAGCGGCAAAATCTCTTGGTCTGGAAGCCAAAACAACGGATCCGATCACACGAACGAGCCAAGTAGCGGATATCGGTCCAGCAAAGGAGCTGGAGGCAGCATTCAACATGAACGTTGGGCAGACCGGTGGACCGGTCCTGCTCGCCGGAAACTGGGTGGTGTACCAAGTGAAATCGAAACAGGCGGTCAATCCTGACGATTTTGCGAAGGCTAAGGATGGGTTGCAGAAGCAAATCCTCGAAGAGAAGCAAAGCACGGCTTTTGAGGCGTTCCATGACGCGCTTCAGAAGCGATACGAACAAGATGGCAAGCTGGCCTTCAATCAAGCGAATCTGAAGCTGTTGATGAACCAATCATCATCATAAGTAACTGTAAATAAATGGCTTAACAAGCATCAATCTTCCCTCTTTTTCCTGTTGCAAGGCATCCCCCGGTCATCTAGCATATTCCTTCCGCAGCTTTGAGCTCCCGTCGCCAGCGGGGCGAAGCTTAAGAACCTTCCCAGTTGGGCGCCCCAGCGGAGTGACTCAAAACCAGTCGTGAGCAATAACGTCTTACCTAGGGCCACAAATGGGTGGCATGGGCTTCCCAAGATTAGCTTTCTCTGAAATCGAGGAACTTATGAACCAGAAAATAACTGCGGAGCGGAACGAATACCGCTGCTGCATCGAGATCAATCAAAATGGGAAGTATTCGGTGCGCATTCAGGTGCGCTTCGGGGGGAAAGCCTGGTCGCTGCCGGTCTTTTTCCTGGTGTCTTCATTTGACGCAGCCATGAAAAGGCTCGAAGAAGCTGTTCAACTGCTGCAGCGGGAAGAAGAACGACTCTGGTTCTGGGGAGTCGAGCGAAGCGACGATCCAAAGCTTGCGGTCGAGTTACTCAGCCACGTGGGGCTGCGCTATGACCAGCGGCGGGAGTTTCCCCGGCGCGTAGCAGAGTTCGCGGTCCCCACCGGTCGGGCCCTGTCGGCGTTCCGGCTGGCGCAGGCGCGACGGGCATTGGCGGAATCAATCAGCGCCGGACGAATAGCTCTGGCCAGCGACTAGCTCCAGGCGCGTCCCGCGCTCCTGCACGGCTATTTGTCGCGAATGATGACCTCTCCTTGTGCGATCACATGATCGTTTATCGCTAAACGGTATTTGAATGACCCCTTGACCCCTGCGCGGGGCGTGCCGCTCATCAAGCGAACTCCCGGGGGCGCTTGAAAGACATTTGAGGAAAAAGGGCAGCGCTGGGGGTCGAATTCCACGCGCAAGTTTCCGCTTTCCGCCACCCACACTACCTGATCGGCATTCTCAATCAGCACAACTTCCGGCAAGACTCCAACGAGTACCAGTTTTTCTGCCATATTTACGGCGCCTTGGCGGCTGACGCAGGTATGGAACCATAGCATATCTGCTAGGCAATTTGCATCGGTCGCGGGTGATCCCCAGTGGGTTCGCTAGATGGAGCTTGCGGTGATTTGATCCAGCATCTCGCGCAAACGGGCAAGGGTAAATGGTTTTGGAAGAATAGGGATGCCTTCGAGTTCGACGGCGGCCTTGTCACAGTCGGCGAGATTTCCGGTCATCAAGAGAAAGCGTCGCGCGAGGTCCGGATACTGTTCGCGCAGAGTGCGAAGCACCGAAAGACCGTCGCGGCCGGGCATTTTCAAGTCGCATAGTACGGCGTCGAATGTCCTTTCACCTAGGGCGCTGTCAAGGCGGGTGGAATCCTGAAGGGTCACGACTTCCGCGCCAGTATTGCCTAATACCTCGGCGACCAGATCGAGTATCCCAGATTCGTCGTCGATAACCAGGAAGCGCGGTGAAGCCGCCGGAGACAGAACGATTCCTGGATTTGCAATGGAATCTGCTTCAGAAAGATCGGCGCGACCATTATCCTCCTTTGGGTCGGCGCCCAGTTCCTTCGATAGCAGCAGGGGCAATCGAATCCGAAAAGTGGTTCCCCGCCCTACCTCGCTTTCCACGGTAATCTCGCCTCCGTGCTGCTCCACAATGCCGTGGCAGATGCTCAACCCAAGGCCAGTTCCCCGCCGCGATGGCCGAGTGGTAAAGAAGGGGTCGAAGACGTGTTCGCGCATCTCAGAAGCCATGCCGCAACCGTTGTCTTGAACGGAAATGAGCCCATGGCCATTCAGGGCTTCACAAGCCAGGTGAATCTCGCCCGCTTCTCGCTCGTCCCGAATGGCGTGCTCGGCATTTAGAACCAATTGAAGCGTGAGCTGCAACAGCGCGTCGCGATCGCCTGTTATCCAGACAGGCTTCTCGGCGCGTCGATAGCCGACGCGGATATTGTTGGCGGCAAGCTGATAAGTTCGCAATTCCAGCAGGCGGTCCGGAACCGTGCGCAAATCGAGACGGTGGGCCTGTTGCGGAGCGCGGCGCGAGAGCTGGCTGAGGTTCGCAACCAAATGCTTCAGGCGCAGGGCTTCGTCGCGTATCGTTCGCACTTGGGTACGGACCTGAGTTTCCAGCCCCTCGTTGGCGAGCACGATTTCGCTAAAGCCGAGAATCGAAGTGAGCGGATTATTGATTTCATGGGCTACGCCGGAAATGAGCTGGCCGAGCGAGGCAAGTTTTGCCGCGCGCAGCAAATCTTTGTGGGCGGCCTCAAGTTGCGCGGCGCGCTGGCGGACCTGCTCCTCGAGCGAGTCGCGGATTTCGCGAAGCTCTGACGCCATAGCCAGGAAAGCGGTGGTGACGGAACCGAGTTCCACGGTGGCGGGAACGCTGCCGCGTACGTCCAGGTTGCCGCGCTTCACTTCAAGCACCATTCCGTGGAGGCGTTCCAGAGGCGTCCAAATGTGAAGCTGGTGTGCGCGTCGGAACCAGATCATTACGACCACGGGAAAAAGGCCGAGCACCAACAAAACGATCCGAAGCACTCGCGTATAGAGCGCGACGCGTTCGGTAGCCCGGCGCAAGTTTTCGAATTGCCTTTCTGCCGTCATGCGGAACGCCTTTTGAACCGCGAGCTCGCGTTTGGGAACTTCGTTCAGTTCCGCTTCATTTTCTTGCTGGGCCACAGGTTCAGCGACAATCCGTTCGGTGACGGCCAGAAAAGCATTTTCCAGTTCGACTAGATTATCCGCTTCCTGCCGGTCGCCTTCGGTTACAGCTATATCGCGGCCTTCTTTCGTCAAGGTGCGAAGCCCGGTCGAAGAAGCTCGGTATGCCGCAAGCAGACGGGCATCGCTAGATCCGTCGGTTCTCCAAAAAGCGAGCACTGTTCCATCAAAAGCCGTATGAATTCGGGAATGAAGAGCGATTTGTTCATGCAGTCCTTCGACCCCAGAGGAAATTTCCGAGCGGATCAGAACGCTGAGGATCAGCGCCCCAGCCATCAAGAACAGTGCGAGCATGACCGTCGCACCCTCCATCAAAATGAAGCGGCTTTGCATCGAACGCGGCTTTGGAATTGAAAATGCCGAGATTTCGCGGGAGCTTGGTTCCGATGCGGGCGGAAACGCTTCCATGGAGCAATAGCACCGGCAAACGGAAGGCCAAAAAAGCAGTTATCGGACGCACAAGATCATTGACTTGCAGGGAAGGAGCTTCCGCGACCGGAGAAATAACAAGCGCGAAAGGAACATCTGTTCCGGTTTGGAACAGCCGGCAAGCTGAACGAGCAGCTTAGCTGTTCTCGCGGCCAAATTTCACGCCGTGGGCTTCCGGTCCAAAGGCGATCACTACGGCTCCTAACGTAAGGACAATTGCCGCGAAAATGCCCATGGCGTGCCCGTAGGTCATGGCTTTGCCCAGCACGGCTTCGATCGAAGCACTGAACGAGGCAATCAACACACCAAGCTGGTAAGCGAAACCGGGGAAAAATCCGCGCAGCGTGTCGGGAGAAAGCTCATTGATGTGCGCCGGGATAACTCCCCATGCCCCTTGCACCATGAATTGCATCAGAAACGCGCCCATCAGAATAACGGCGAAAGTCGGCGCGGCAATCCATGCGGGAATCAGTACGACCGCAAGAACAATCGCGCCAATCATCGCGCGGCGCCGGCCACGCCGGTCCGAATAAAGTCCAAACAGAAGACCTCCGGCAATCGCCCCGATCATGGAAATCACGGTGACAAATGCCGTCGTCGCCGGACTGTAGCCTCGCTGGTGCTGAAGAAACGTTGGATAAAAATCCTGTGTGCCATGGGAGATGAAATTCATCAGCGCCATGAGCAAGACCAGATAGAGGAACCGGCGCCAATTTCGATAAATGGAGCGCCAGTACGCTGTCCAGTCGGTACGCGATGCGGTCGCGGCCCAGGCTTCGCTTTCCTTCACTTTGAAACGGATGAAAAGAGTCAGCAACGCGGGCAAGCCTCCGATGAAAAACATGGCGCGCCAGCCAAAGTGCGGGAAGACGAGCCAGTACGCAACAGCGGCCAGCAAATATCCGAAGGCATAGCCTTCCTGCAGCAGGCCTGAAAAGATCCCGCGCCACTTTGCCGGAACGGATTCCAGCGCCAGCGAAGCGCCGACTCCCCATTCGCCGCCCATGCCGATTCCGTAAAGCAGCCGGAGCACGATAAAGACGGAATAACTCGGGGCGAAGCCGGAAAGGACTTCGATGGCGGAGTAAAACAGAACGTCGAGCATCAACGGCAAGCGGCGTCCATAGCGGTCCGCGAGAAGTCCGAAGATAAGCGCTCCCACTGGGCGCGTGGCGAGGCTTGCGGTAATGGCGAGCGTGATTTCCGGGATGCTCTTGTGAAAATCCTTCGCTACGGGAGCGAGAACAAAGGTCAGGACGAAAAAATCGAACGCGTCGAGCGTCCAGCCAAAAAAACAGGCGGCTACCGCGTTGCGTTGATTCGAGCGTTCGGCGGAGAGATTCGTGGACGGCATCGCTGGCCCGCGAATGTTAGGTCAATGAAACCGGGAACGCAATGCAGGCCTATGGCTTCCTCAGACGGTCGAGCCCAGCGAAGAGAAAGACAGCGATGCCAGAATTGATGAGCGATGCAACCAACAGATGGAGAGAAAAGAAAGGTGCGTGTTGCGCGAGAAGCAAGCGCATCATCAGCGCCAGCAGAACCTGGTGAACGTGGAAAAAGAGAAACATCAGAATGAAGCGGCTGATGGGATGTTCGGTATCCAGTCGCGCGCCAATGGATGAAGCAATGTAGCCGATAAAACCCTTCGCAATGCCATAAAGCCCGATGGGCGTGTGGCTGATGCCATCCTGCAAAAGGCCCACAACCGTGCCGAGCAGAAGCCCGGTGATGGAATTGCGGCGGCTGAGTCCGAAATAAACCACCACGAGGAGCGGCAGCTCAAGAATCTGAAAACCCGCGCTAAACCGGTTGAGAAAGGCCTGAAAAACAAGAGCCAGAAAGCAGATGCCGAGCACAGCTCCCGCATAGAATTTGTGCACTTCGATGTGCTGCGACTCGGAGTCCATGCGCACGGTCATGATATGGCCGGCCTCACTGCGGGATTCCGGGTCGGGCGGTTGTGGAGACTTTTTTCGCCGGCGATTCAGGAGCTTTCTTGATGGCGGCGCTCGCAAGCGCCGTCACGCTCTTCTGGTTTTGAACTTCGGGGGATTTCTGTTGTGACGTCGAGTTTGTTTCGGCGCCTTGGCGCGAATTGAGGGGCTTCTCGGTCAGTAGCACGAGCACTTCTTCGAGCCGGTCAAGATGCGCGGCGGGAGTGACCTCAACCGTTTGGAACGGGAAGCCCGCCTTCGTCGAAGCCACCCAGCCTACCGGTAGATTTTTCGGAAAGATTCGATCTTCACCGGAGGTGAGCACCTGCTCACCGGTGGGGACCTTTTCATCGGTGCTTACGTAATCCATCCACAACAGTGGATCTGCGGTGCCTTTCACCACTCCGTGAGTGCGCGTACCGACGAGCAGCGCGCCGACTCCGCTTTCGCGGTCGGTGATCAGCAGAACTTGCGAGGTATGTGAAAGGGCCTCGGAAATCTTTCCAACGACGCCGTCGGGCGTTATGACCGGCATGTTACGTCGAATGCCG
Organism: Candidatus Acidiferrales bacterium; assembly: GCA_049787175.1. GTDB lineage: Bacteria > Acidobacteriota > Terriglobia > Acidiferrales > UBA7541 > DAHUXN01. The sequence continues at coordinate 54,735 of JBAQYT010000246.1, forward strand.
TCCTGATCGCCGCGATTGATGAAGACGGTACGACTGGTGGAATCGGCATTGGCTCCGATCACTTCCGCGGTAACCATGGGAATATCGGCATTCTCCTGCCGGAAGCCGAGCAGCCGAGCGAGCCGCACCGCTTGAGCGGCCTGACCTTCCAACTGCTGATTCTTGAGGTGAAGCCTGCCAACTTCATCGGTAAGTTGGCGGTTTTCTACGCGGACATTGCGCAAATCGATGTAGCCAAACCATATGCCATCGACCTTGGAAACGATGAAATTGCCCGCGCGTTGCAGTGGCGTCAGCAACTCCGCGGACCACACGCGGATCAGACGGACGTCACGGTCGCGTCTGATTTGAAACGCAAGCACCAGAACTTGCGCCAGGATCACAGCGACCAGCAAAACCAACGGCCGATGGCGGGAAGGTACATCCATAAATAGTCTAGAGCCTGGAAGCCTGAAGCTGGAGGCTCGGAACCGTGCTGCTCAAACGCCTCAAGAAAATTCTCGCGCACGCGGCGCGGTTTGCATCAACCGGTGATGGAGCGATGATTTGCAATGTGTCTCAGTCAATCGAGACCAGGCGAAGGAGCCTGAAATCGCTGAGCATCTTCCCTGTGCCCAGGACCACCGACGCGAGTGGATCGTCGGCGATGGACACCGGCAGGCCGGTCTCTTCGCGGATGCGCTTATCGAGATTCTTGATCAGTGCCCCGCCGCCGGTGAGCACGATTCCGCGATCGCTGATATCCGCCGAAAGTTCGGGCGGCGTGCGTTCCAGCGCGACGCGAATGGCGTTCAATATGGTAGCGACGCATTCGGAAAGCGCCTCGCGGATTTCGCTGTCGTCGATGGTCACCGTGCGCGGCACGCCTTCGATCAAATTTCTCCCTTTCACTTCAAGCGTCAAAGGTTTTTCGAGCGGGTACGCGGAACCGATCTCGATCTTGATTTGTTCCGCGGTACGCTCCCCGACGAGCAAATTGTACTTGCGCTTGAGGTAGTGCATCACGGCCTCGTCCATTTCGTTTCCCGCGACGCGCACGGAACGGGAGTAGACGATGCCGCTCATCGAGATAACGGCGATGTCCGTGGTGCCTCCGCCAATGTCGACCACCATGTTGCCGGAGGGCTCCTCAATGGGCAGCCCGGCGCCGATCGCCGCCGCCATGGCCTGTTCCACCAGGTAGACCTCGCTGGCGCGCGCGCGGTAAGCGGAATCCTGCACGGCGCGCTTTTCCACCGGCGTGATTTCACTGGGCACGCCAATGACGATGCGCGGATGCACGAGTACCCGGCGGTTATGGGCCTTTTGGATGAAGTACGTCAGCATCTTCTCCGTGACCTTGAAGTCCGCGATAACGCCGTCCTTCATGGGCTTGATGGCCACCACGTTGCCCGGCGTGCGTCCCAGCATTTCCTTGGCTTCTTTGCCAACGGCCACCACTTCGCCGTTGTTCTTGTTAATGGCCACGATAGAGGGCTCGTTCACCACGATGCCTTTGCCCTTGGCAAATACCAACGTGTTTGCTGTTCCCAAGTCTATGGCAAGGTCGGATGAGAAAAGACTGAATACCGACCTCATGGAATATCCGTTTTTCATGAACCCCCTCGCGGCCTCCCGTTCCCCCCGCCCACGACTAAAACGCTAGAAAAATTGCCAACGAATGAAAAATCTTACGGAACAACTATGGGTATGCGCTTCGTTGCCGTACCACCCCGGCGATCCTGTCCTGTGATGACGATCACATGCGCGCCCGTTGTCATCGGCTCCGTGAAATAACGAAAGCGGCCATCCGCACCGATGTCCGCCACGGCCTCGCCATCGATCAGCAGCGCCGAGCCCGGTTCGGTATGGCCGCTAATTTCGACCACCTTGCCGTGAAATTCCGGCGGATCCACGTCCAGCTGCATACTCTGTTCTTTATCCTGTTCCACCAACGTGAACTTGAAAGGATCAGCCGTTTCGCTCGATGCACCCTTGGCGTCGATTGCCTTTACTGTCCAAAAGTACTCTCCTGGGTCCAGGCCGGTTACCTCAACGGCGGTATCCGTGGTTTGCCGGTCGGCGAGGACGCGGGTAAACATCATAGTGTTGCTGATCTTGAGTTCGTATTCACGTGCTGTATCGACCGGCTGCCATTCGAAGCGAATCGACGTGTGCTTCGCATCCGGAACGATTATCGGTTGCAGATTCACGGGCTGTACCAGGCCCGGGGGAGCAAGAACATTGGTCTTGGTTATCGGACCGCCTTGTGTAAAGGATGCACGCTGCCATTGCGATACTTGCACCTGCTGACCATCGCGTTGCACGTCCGCCGCGCCGGCGGCGACAGTGATTTCGTTCTGCTTGGTGTCCGGATCGGTCTTTACGTCGGCATGGCTGTTTTCATGAAGCGAGGCCACGGCGTCTTGGAAGGAAACTTCGGCTTTCGATCCAGGCACTTGCCAACTGCCGGTGGTAAGGTCCACGGCGCCAGCGCTAATGTGCACGCCTACACTGGATGGGCTGTTCTGCGGGACAAAAATCTCTTCTACGGTAACAAGCGTCTGCGCCTGCACAGTGTATGTGGTGCCGTCGGCGAATGCCAGACGCGCAACACCGTCAGTACCGGTTTGAATCAAATCACCTTTCTCGAGGGACATCTGATAATCGGCGGTAATCCATTGCACGGAGTTAACTCTCTTTATTTGTACTTTTCCGTCGAGGTTGACGAACCGGGCTCCGCGAACGTCTGTGGAAGCCGTACTGGTGTCCTTGGGTTGCAGCGCTGTTGAAACATGCCGGATAACGCCGGCGAATGAGTCCGGGAAAACCAGATAGCCGGCCGCGATGAGAAGTATGAGAACCACGGTGATGTAAAGCAACACGCTGCGGTACGTGACCGTGTGCCAGTACACCTCCACCTTATTGACCTTGGGGTGCGTCGCGGACGTGGATTTTTCGGTCGTCATGAAAAATTTCAGCTATTTTGCGAATCTAGCATACGGGTTGGGGCCTTTCAACACGACCTGGCATAAGTTGCGAAATCGCAAACACTTGTCCGAAGGTACAGTTCGATCATCTGTGCGCCTCGCCAGATGCATCCGCCAGGGCTACGAGAGCCGGGAGCCGATTATCCACGCTACGATCACCGCTCGTGCATTCGGCGAACAACAACGAAGGATGACTGATGCGCCCGAGAACTGTTGCGCCACACGCTCGCGTACCGAGCAGGCAAGACGTTCGCAATGCGCCGGCCCGCTTCGCGGAGTTTCACATTTCCGAGACATCGCGAGCGGCGGCAAATTCTAGCGCGCCTCGGTGACCTGATGGATTGCATTGCGGACACACTCACGCATGTAGGGCAAATCGCGATGCTGCGGCGCGTTGCCGGATCGTCCATTCACGAAGAAAACTATTTTGTTGCCGATATTGCCGCGGAGTGCGTCAGTGCAACACCATCCGTCCTGTTCGCAAGTTTGAATAGCTTGAAATTCTGCTGCTCTACGGAAAATCGGCCAATTCCTCCTCCTTTGGGGCATTCCCGGCGCTGTCCTCTCGGACAGTGTAGGTTTGCACGCACGAAGCTAATCGACAGGGCACGGCGGCTTGCACGGCAAAGACGCAAGTGCTACGGTGAAGTTTACCTTTCTATCCGCCGAACTGAGAGGAGAGCGCGCAGCTCTTCTGGGGCGGAAGCAAAAAAGAGGTACGAGCGGGTTTCAGGACCCGTCGCGCGGCAGGAGTTTGCGTGGCGAATTGGATTGGTAGTGACCAGAAACTGCCCCAGGGGCGCCTCATCCTCGTTTCCTACGTCGTCGTTCTTGAGACCATCCTACTGCTGATTGGATTCTGGAAACTGCAGATCGTTCAGTCAGGTCATTTTGTCGATCTGGCGGAGAGGAATCGCATCCGGTCGATTCCTATCATTGCTCCTCGCGGGAAGATTCTGGACCGTTATGGGCGCGTAATCGTCGACAACTATCCATCGTTCAGCATTCTTCTTTTGCGCGATGACCCGGTGCAGATCCAAAAAGACCTGCCGCAAATCGCCAGCGAGTTGGGGATCACCCCGGAAGACTTAAAACAGCAGCTTGTCGACGCGCGCGACGAGCCGAAGTTCCAGCCGATTATCGTGAAGCCGGAAGCCACCGACGCCGACCTGGCGTTCGTCGAATCCCATCGCGCTGATTTGCCGGAACTCGAATTGATGATGGTACAGCGCCGAAAATATCCGCCCGATGATTTTCTGGCGCACGTCATCGGCTATGTAGGCGAAGTGTCCCCGGAGCAACTGGACCAATCCAGCGGGGATCGCTACAAACCGGGCGACATTGTCGGAAAAGCGGGGCTGGAGCGAGAGTACAACGATGTATTGACAGGCACAGACGGGATGCGCCGTGTGATCGTCAACAGCACCGGCAAACCAGTTCGCACGCTGGACGATACCGAGCCAATCCCTGGCAAACCAATTCAGTTGACCATTGACGCCGACATGCAGCGTGTCGCCGAGCAGGAGCTTGCGGGCAAGATTGGCGCCATAGTTGCTCTCAACCCGCAAACCGGCGAGATCCTGGCAATGGCCAGCCGCCCGGTATTTGATCCGAATGATTTCGCGATTCGCATTTCGCGCAAGGAGTGGCAAGACTTAAATGACAATCCCGACAAGCCGCTTCTGAATCGCGCCATTCAGGCGCAACTTGCTCCCGGTTCGGTGTTCAAGATTCTGGAGTCCGTAGCAATGCTGGAATCGGGCGTGCCTCCACCCGATTTTCACGTGTTCTGTCCCGGCTATGGCGTGTTTTACGGCCAGGTGCGTCACGACTGGGATCCGAAAGGCCACGGTGATGTCAGCCTGCACAAAGCCATCGTGCATTCCTGCGACATTTTTTTCTACAACGTGGGCGAGCGCCTGGGCATCGACAAAATCTCGTATTACGCCAGCGCCCTCGGACTGGGGAAGCGGACAGGAATCGACCTTCCGAGCGAAGAGCCCGGCCTGGTGCCGTCGTCGGAATGGGTGGAACGCGTATATCACCACAAATGGTACCCCGGCTCGACGATTTCGCTAGCGATAGGCCAGGGTCCCATCGAGGTAACACCTATCCAACTACTGCGCTCGGTGAGTGGCATCGCTCTGGGTGGCGTCTTCCTTCAACCCCATCTGCTCAAGGATTTCAACCCGGTGAAGGTTACGCGCTTCCCAATCTCTGAGAATACCGTGGAGCAAGTCACCGATGGGATGTACGGCGTAGTGAATGAGGGTGGAACTGGCATCTTCGCTTATGATGTCCTGAAGCAGGCCAAGCTGGAGGATGTTCAATTCTGCGGCAAGACCGGCACGGCGCAGACCATCAGCGCGAAGGGTCTGTTGCGCGTTGCCGCCTCGGAGCGTCATCACTTCGGATACAACACCTGGTTCGTTGGATTTGCCCCAAAGCGCAATCCAGAGATTGCGATTGCGGTGCTGGTGCAGGATACACATCTCGAGGCTGGTGGCGCGGCGGCCCCGCTGGCAGCGCGGTTCATTAAGGCCTATTACGAAAAGAAGTCGGGCCAGCCCATTCAGGAGTTGCAGATGGCGCAGACAGCTCCTCAGAAAACTGGTCTTCAGGCTCAGGGGGCCGCGGCCGCGCCCGCGGCGCGGAATCAATGAGAGAGCGAGGACACAGCTTCGAGCTCGATTGGTGGCTGCTGTTCATCGTGATGGTGATCTGCTCGGTTGGCCTCCTGGAGATCTATTCTTCCACCCACAACGGGCCGCTGCATGGCATGCAGTGGAAACAATTGGTATGGATCGGCATCGGCTTCGCGGGAATGCTGGCCCTCTCGCGGATTGACTATAGTGCGTTGCTGGACCAGACTCTTTTGCTTTACTTGCTGTCCCTTGCGGCTTTGGCCGTGGCGCTGGTGGTGGGGAGTAAGCACTTTGGCGCGCGGAGGTGGATTGAGATTTGGGGTGTGGATTTACAGGTGTCAGAGTTGGTAAAGTTGATTATAATCATTGTTCTGGCCCGCTACTTTAGCGAAGTGCGGACAGAACGCTTGGCGCTTGCGGATTTAGTCAAGATTGGGTTATTGGTAGGCGTCCCGGCGGGCTTGATTTTGCTCCAGCCAGACTTGGGAACGGCGATGGTGCTCGTTCCCGTTGCCATCGCAGGAGCGTTTCTGGCCGGAATCGATTGGAAGCATGCTGTCGGCGTGCTTGCATTGGGCGCCGTGGTAGCGGTGGTAGGATGGAACGGGCACTTTCTAAAATCCTACCAAAAGCAACGTTTGGCAACCTTCCTCAATCCGGAAGAAAGCCCCCGCGGAGCCGGCTACCAAATTCTGCAATCGGAAATTGCTGTAGGTTCTGGCGGATTCTGGGGGAAGGGTTTCAGAAAGGGCAGCCAGAATCAATTGGGTTTCGTGCCCGTGCGGTATTCGGACTTCATTCTGGCCGCGTTGGCGGAGGAACAGGGTTTCTTCGGCGTGCTGATCACGCTGCTTCTATACCTGGCCCTGCTGCTCCGTTTGGTGGATAACGCGCAGAAAGCGAAGGACCGGGCAGGAATGTATCTGGTAATGGGCGTGGCTGCGATTTTCGCGTTTCAGGTACTGGTGAACGCGGGTATGGTGATAGGGTACATGCCGGTGACAGGCATTCCGTTGCCATTCATGAGCTACGGTGGTTCATCAATAATTTTTGGATTCTTGGCTCTGGGCCTCGTGATGAACGTGCGAACCAAGCGCTTCGTCAATTGAGCCCGGAGAGAGTAATTACCCGGTCGCGCATTGCGCGCCGGAAATCATATCTGGGGAATGAGGAGCGCATCGGATGAGGGACAGTATGACGCAAGGTCAGCAATCCCTCCGGGCCATCCCGGCTTTGCCGGGACATTCGAGTGCAGTCATGCACCGTGCGGCCGAATGCCGATGCTCCCTGAGGAGTTTTCATGGCAAAGGAAATGGTGGTGTCGGCCAACCCGCACGAGACGCGAGTTGCGATACTGGAAGATGGACAGCTTTGTGAAATCTACGTTGAGCGCGAAAAAGAATTTGCATTAGTCGGCAGCATATACAAAGGGCGAGTCACGCGCGTGCTTCCCGGCATGCAGTCGTCCTTTGTCGATATCGGCCTCGATAGCGACGCATTCCTGTACGTCAGCGACTTCCTCCAAGAAATCGAGGACCTGGACCACGAGGGTGAAGACCACGGGGCAAAAGTGGCGAAGCCCCCGAGTGCGCCGCCCGATGAGGCGATCTCGGCCGTTTCCGTGACCCCTCTGCCCGGCGAAACCATCGGTACAGGCGGCGAACAACAGCCCCAGGGAAATGAAGCCGGCAGCCGGAAAAATTATGCGAGGCCTTTCCAGACGCGGGAAATGCGGCCACGCGGGGATCGCGGGCCACATGGGCACGGCGGAGGAAGGGATCGAGGACGCGGCGGGCGCGGCCGCCCCGACCGTGGTGGACGAGATCGCGGACCCGGCAGCTTCGGCCGTCATGGCCGCGAACTGCCGCAATCCAAATATGCATCGCACCGGCCGTATGAGCCGCCCGAAGAGGGCGCGTCCGGACCGTTTGAGCCCGTGCTCCTGCCTGGCGAATCGCTTTCCTTTGTGAAGCATCCGCCTTCAACGGAATCCGCCGCTGCGGAACCAAACGCCGAGCTAGGCGTTGAACAGTCGAGCCTCGCAAACACGGAGCACACCGTGGAAGGAAGCGCAAGCTTACTCGACAAACGTGCTAGTGAAATAGCGAATAGCTTCAGCGAACCGGCAACCGGTGCTGAAACGGAGATCTTGCCGGAAATACCGCGCGAACAGAATCGCAGTTCCGCCAACGACCAGCCGCCGCCATCTTATCAGCCGCGGTTTTCGCGCGGCGCGCGCGGAAACGACCGGGGCCGCGGAGGCCGTGGTTACGGCCGGGATCGCGGGCCAGCCCGCCACGGCAACTACCGTCGCGAACAGGACGATCAGCAGACGCCGGCTGGCTGGGTCACCGGCCTCGAACCCTTGCCAGGTGAATCGCTTTCCAAAGCCAAAGCTCACGAACCGGCGGAGCCTGAATCGCACGCCGCCTTTTCTCCTGTGCATGAGGATATGGCGGAGCCAGCCGTTCACCACCGCGATGACACTGGCGAGAGCGAACGGCTTCCCGAAGAAACAAACGTCATCTCTGCGGGAGAAGAACAGGGCCCTGCGGAAGTTTCCGCGGAAGCGCACCGTCCCACGGAGCTCACCGAGGAAGAGGCAACCGCGTTGGCTGAACAGGTCGCCGAAGCCCAGCAAGAAGAGGCTGAGCGTGATGCGGCCGAGCGCGCCGAGGCGGCAAACGGATCCCTCGAATATTCCGCGGGGGCGGGGAATTATTCCACGGCTTCCGAAACACAGGAAGAATCCGAAGAGGCCTCCGAAGCTTCGGAACAGGGCGAGTCCGCGGATCAGGAAGAATCCGAGGAACACGGTGAGTCCGAGAACGGAAACTCGTTGATGGACGGCGATGCGAATGACCCCGAAGTCACCATCGAGGAAGCCGAAGCGGCTGCCCAAGAGATCGAAGAAGGCGAAGCGCATCCACACGAAGAACTAGCGGCCAGCGCTGCCGGAAACGAAGCCCCATCCTCGCCCACCGAAGCGCGTGTGCGCTCCGATTTTCGCCCGCGTATGCAACGGCCTATGCGCCGCGGAGGGCGTGACCGTGGAAAGCCCGGACGCCGGCCATTTCATGGACACGCACGCCATCGCGGACAGCCGCGCAGAAATCAGCTCATCTCCGAGCTGCTGAAAGCCGGCCAGGAAATCATCGTTCAAATTGCCAAGGAACCGCTTGGCAAAAAGGGCGCGCGCATCACCAGCCACATTGCTCTGCCCGGGCGTTTTCTTGTTTATATGCCGACGCTCGACCATACCGGCGTTTCGCGCAAGATTGCTTCCGCGGAAGATCGCTCGCGCCTTCGCCATCTGGTCACCGACGCCAAAGGTTCCGCAGGCGGCGGATTTATCGTCCGCACCGCGGCGGCCGCTGCTTCGCCGGAAGAGGTTCGCGCCGACGTCGAATTCCTCACAAAAACCTGGGCCGAAATTAAGAGCAACTCCGAGCAGCGCAAGGCGCCATCGCTCTTGCATCGCGACCTGAATCTGGTCGAGCGAATTTTGCGCGACTATTTGAGCTCCGACTACACGTCGATCTGGGTGGATTCCGAGGAGGAATACACCAAGGTCGTCGACTTCGTCAGCCGTTTCCAGCCGCAGCTCGCCAATCGCGTGAAGCTATTCACGAAGTCCACGCCGATTTTCGAGGAATTCGGCATTCAGCAGGAGATCGACAAAGGTTTGCGCCCCAAAGTCTGGCTGAAGTCCGGCGGCTACATCGTCATCAACCACACCGAAGCATTGGTCGCCATCGACGTAAATACCGGCAAGTTCGTCGGGCGCGGCTCCAATCGCCTGGAAGACACCATCGTCCGCACCAACATCGAAGCGGTGAAGGAAATCGTCCGCCAGATTCGCCTGCGCGACCTGGGCGGCATCATCATCATCGACTTCATCGACATGGAAGAGCGCCGAAACCGAGAAAAAGTGATGGCCGCGCTCGAAGACGCGCTCAAGGCCGACCGCGCGCCGTCGAAAGTTCTGCGCTTCAATGAATTCGGCCTCGTCGCCATCACTCGCAAGCGCACCAAGCAAGCGCTCGAACGCACCCTCTGCCAGCCGTGCCCGTATTGCACCGGCTCCGGCATGGTGAAGTCCGTTCCCACGCTGTGTTACGAAATTCAGTCCGAAGCGCGCAAGATGGCTCCGGAAATCGAAGCCGCCAGCCTCACGCTTCGCGTCCATCCCGAAATCGCCAAGGCTCTCAAGACCCGCGAATCATCGCTCATGGACGAACTCGAGCAGGTCACTCACAAGAGCCTCATCATCCAGGCCGA
>JBAQYT010000129.1:0-2918 GCA_049787175.1 Candidatus Acidiferrales bacterium
CCTCCGCCGCTCTCGTCGCTGCCGGTCGCGCCGGAAATTTCAAGGACGGCGTCCGCCTCGCCGCCGAATCCATTGACTCCGGCTCCGCCCGCGAAAAGCTCGACTCCCTCGTCCGCTTCACCCAATCAGCCGCTAAACCCGCCATCGACTGACCCTCTGTCATTCCGAGCGAGGATGCGACCAGCATCCGATGCGCCTTTCGCATCCCGGACGCTTCTGCGGGACGAGGAATCTGCAGTTTCATTTGCGTTTTTTGAGTAACCTCTGTGGCACAGGCTCTTAGCCTGTGCGCTCTTGCGGGTGCCCCACCCTTCGCGCTCTTTGCGAAACCACATTCTGCGCTCCGGACGCCTATGCGAAGGGGTGGGGGCTTTGCCTTGGTAGGAGCCGACCGGCTTCTTCGGCCCGGTTTGTTTTGAATGAAAGAAATGCCTTGCTATGGGGATTTGATACAAGCTGCTGGGGCTCGTAAAGGAGAGCGCGCCGTACACGACTCAGACTTCCATCTTGAAATAAACTGGATGTCTCTGTCCTGACCTTTAGCCTTGCTCCCGCAAGCTTCTCACCGCATAGGCAAAACTTGCCAGTCCAAAGAGCACAAATCCAATCGCCTCCACTACGATTTGTCTCGGCGTGCCCAATCCAATCGAGCTGTAGCGGAATAAATCCACCTCCCAGGTGATCGGATTCGCCAGCGCCGTCACGCGAAACCACTTCGGCAGCGGCGCCAGCGGATAAAACATCGAGCTCGCAAAAAGGAAAACGAAATACGACACGTTGACCACGCTGTTGAACACGTCGTTACGCCGGATCCTCAGCGCAAAAACCGAATAGAAGAAAAACCACCCCGCTGTGCCGCCGATCACGCCCACGGCCAGAATCGGCAGCAGCCGCCATTGCAAATGAATTTTCAGCAGGAGGCAGCCCAGCGCGATCGTGATCACCGCCTGCACGATTCCGACGCAGATGTTGAACAGCACTTTCCCCAGCAAATACTCCGAACGCCGCATCGGGTAGGTCAACATCTCGTAAAAAATACCGTTGTCGCGGTCCAGGAAGAACGACCACGAACTGGTGGTGGCAATGCCGAAACTGGCCATGCCCAGAACTCCGGCGAGAAAGAACGAGTTGTAATCGATTCCCGCGCCGAGCGTAGGGGTGCCCAGCGCCGCGTTCACGCCCACGCCGAACATAAGTAGATAGAGCAATGGATAGAACAAATCGAAAAACATAAATGTCATGTTGGTCGAGCGAATTTTGATCTCTCGATAAACAACCGCTTTCAGCGGGCCCATGTCACGCCTCCTTGGTCAGCTCGACGAAGATATCTTCCAAGCTCGCGCCGCTCACTTCCACGCGCAGCACGCGGCCGCGTTTCGCGAGACTGCTCACGATATCGAGAATGTTTGCTTCTTCCACTTTCAACGCAATTTCGATCGTGTTGTCGTCCACGTGCGACCGCAGCGGTTTCAGCAGCGCTACGTCATCCTCAATCGTCGCGGGCAGCTCCGCAAACGTCAGCGAAATTTCATACACGCCCGCCGAAAGCAATTTCAACGCGTTCAAATCGCCGCGAGCAACTTGTTTGCCGCGATTCATGATCAAAATGTCGTCGCACAACTCTTCCGCCTCACCGAGGATTTGGGTCGTCAGCACGATCGTGCGTCCCTTCGCTGATTCTTCCCGCAAATATCCCATCACCGCGCGCTTCAGAATCGGATCCATGCCCGTTGAAAATTCGTCCAGAAAAATCACCGGCGTGTTCACCATGAACATTTTCGAAACTTGCACGCGCCGTCGCGAGCCGCCGCTCAAGTCCTGCACTTTTTGCTCTGCGTAGGATGCGATCTGGAATTTTTCCATCACCGTGTCCGCGCGCTGCCGCGCGGTTTTCGAATCGAGCCCGTGGAATCGCGCGAAGGTCAACAAATTGTCGCGCACGCTCAAAAACAATTCCGCGGCGGTCTCCTGCAGCACCATGGAAATGCGCTTGCGCACTTCGAGCGGCTTTGCAACCACGTCAAATCCCTCGATGCGCGCTCCGCCGCTGGTGGGACGCAGCAGCGTGGTCAACACTTTCAGCAGGGTGGTTTTCCCCGCGCCGTTCGGCCCAAGCAATCCGAAAATTTCTCCGCGCGGCACGGAAAAAGAAATTCCGTCCACTGCCCGCACCGGCTTCTGTCCGCGGCGTTCATAGACCTTTGCCAGATTTTCAACTTCCAAAGCAAAATCGCTCATAGAACATTCCCCCACGATCCGCGTTGCACAGACAGCGATGAACACCAAAGGATGTTAAAAAGGAAAATTCAGAAAAACCGCCGGGTCGCGAGAACCATCTCGCGTCCGAACGGAGCTTAGAGGAGAGAATTCTTAATGATACGCATAGGCGAACGACCTGCCCTTCCGTAGTTCGCTGGAAACTGTACTCAGAGATGCCTCGGATGTCAATCGGTTTGAAGATCCGATAGTGAGTCGATTCGAATTTTCTTGATCGTGACACAAGGAGTCAAAATTCAAACTGACCTATTGCCGAATATCCGAACGAATGATGCCCCGCAGTTGGCCGAATCGCTATAATCTTGCGGCATAGGGATTCGATAGCACCGGACCGAAGCAGGCCAGGAGAACATTAATGAGACGGATTGCGATTTTCGTCGCGTCATTTTTTGGGCTCACATCATGCGTCGCCGCGCAAACGGTATCTCAGGCGCAGTCTGTCGTCTCAGCCGTGCGGGCGTATCGCGTGGCGCATGAGCCGCAGATCATCGGCGAATTCGTGGACCTGCTGTCAATTCCTGACGTGGCGTCGGACGCGCCGAACATTCAGCGCAACGCCGTGCAGATTGAAACGATGCTGAAGTCGCGCGGCTTTCAGGTGCAAGAGCTGCCCACCGCCGAAGGGCGCGGGCCGGTGGTTT
>JBAQYT010000131.1:0-17697 GCA_049787175.1 Candidatus Acidiferrales bacterium
AATACCTAACTCGCGAATTTCGCGTCATGATGCAGGTAACCCCCTTGCAAGAATCCACACGCGCTAGGCGGGAAAGTATACTGCACAAGCCGCTCGCTGTCGCCCATACAGGAAGGGTTGGTCACGCTTTCCAAGGGTCACACTTCGTTGAAGCACTCCGCGGAAGGGTTGGGTAGCCATAAGCTAAGACAAGACCTACGATGCCTGGTAGTAGATGCGCTATGCGCTTAATTTTATGGGAGATAGGTGGGCAAACATGGAGGCAACTTGGGTCTGAAATTCTGGGTCAAGCAACTTATTCCGCAGTCTTTCTTTTCTCGCCATTGTAAATTCTTCGTGGCTTGTCTTCTTGCGATCATGCTCCCCTGTTCACCGGCGCGGGCTCAATCTGCAGCGGCCAATGGCGCGATCAGTGGGACAGTAACGGATCCTCAAGGCAAAATTGTACGAGGCGCCAAAATCATAGTTCGCAACACCGATCTGGCATTCGAGCGTACCGTCGAGACCAACGAAAATGGTAACTTCGACATGCCGCTGCTGCCCCCAGGAACGTATGCAGTAGGAGTAGAGGCACAAGGATTCATTCTCGCACGGCCACTTCGCGTGACCGTCAGTGTCGGCAGTAGTGTGCGGCTTATTTTGCAGTTGAGTTTGGCCGGTACATCACAACACGTGACGGTTCATGGGCGTGCCGCGACTGTTGAAGGAAACACCGTTGCTCCGGCCGTGAATAAGCAGGAAGCGGAGACCAGCAATTTTATCGCGGGTCTTACCGACACCTATCTCCCGAATCGCGACCGCGACTTCAGTCAATTTGACCAACTCGCTGCCGGAACGGCGCCGAACGCGAATGGAACTGAATTATCCATAGCAGGACAGCGCACAGACGCGACGAAAACGGCGGTCGATGGCGCGGATTTTGACGACCCACTCGAAGGCCGGCAGCGAGGCGCAGAAGATGACGCGTTGTTTTTTCCGCAAACCGTTGTCCGCGAATTCAATATTGTGCACGCGGGCGCCGGTGCCGATGTCGGGGGAACGAACGCGGGCTTTGTGAACGTCGTGACGAAAGAAGGAAGCGATAAACTTCACGGCGAAGCCCTTTATACAGGAAGGCCGCCGTGGCTTACCTCTAATGACGCATTTGGCCATGCCTTGGATAACGAACAGAGCGTTTTCGGCGGATCTCTAGGTGGTCCGATCAAGCGCGGCAAGGCTTTCTTTTATGTGGGAGCAGAGCAGGATTTTCTCGACGTACCTTATTGGACGGAATTTCAGGCCCAGGCGCCGAGCGTGGTCGTGCCGGCCGCTTTAACGAGCCAGCAGCAACAAATCGTCGAAGCGAATCATCCGACAGCGCTCTTTGGCCGTTCCAATGTGCTCCTCGACTCGAAAAACACGCTTAACTTGGAGTTGGATTTCAATCGGATTCGCGCAACGAATATCAATGAAGATGCCTCCACGCGCACGGACGCGACGCAGTCAGACGGCATGTCGCTCAGCGGCCAAAGCGTTTGGTTGCGCGGTGGCCTCGCGACGGCCATGGAAGCGAGAACCGCAAATCAGTTTCTCGCGCAGTGGGCAAGCGATAGGCGCGACTTCACACCGAATTCAGCCGCGCCCGAAGTCGTCATCAATGGCTTTGGCGCACTCGGCGGAAACGGCTTGGGTCTGCATCGGTACACGTCCGACACTCGTGAACTGAATGACGATTTGGCGATCAGCCGGGGCACAGGCCTGTTCCGAGTCGGCGCGGACTTCGCATACGATCCCGGAACGGAGGAACACGAGGCAAATCCGAACGGCCGATTCGATTTCAACTCACTCGCTGACTATCTTGCCGACAATCCACGGCGGTATCAGCAGACGTTCGCGAGCGGCGATGCAATCTACAGTGGCGCTGTGCGGCAACTCGGCTGGTACGCAAGTTACAAGTGGGCGCTTATGCAGAGGCTGACATTGACTGCTGGACTGCGCTGGGATGCGCAGTGGAATCCGCAACCTTCAAATCCTAATCCTGCGATTGCACATACGAACCAGATTCCCAATGACCTCACTGAGTGGCAACCGCGCCTGGGTGTGGCGTGGAATCCTGCGACGAATACAGTAGTCCGGTTTTCTTCTGGCCTTTACGACGCACCCACACCGGCGACGACTTTCCAACGCGTGTTCACAGATAACGGCCTCAATACTGTGGTCGCCGATAGTTACTATGACCCGCAGATTCTGCCTCTCCTGGCCACGCCGAATTTGGTTTTTCGGTCGCTAGCTGTGCCGCCCCCCGGATTGACGACTCCCGAAGCGCTGGTTGTCGGCATTTCCCCGGATTTTCGCAACCCTCGATCATTTCAGTTCTCGGGCAGCGTGGAGCAGCAATTGGGTCGCAAGGTGAATGTCACAGCCGGATACTTGCGCGACAGCACCTGGGATTTGCCAGTACTGCTGAATCTAAATCTGGAAACGCCGATGATGGATTCGCAAGGGATGCCCATTTTCCCTGCGGCGCGTCCTGATCCGGCTGTGGGGCAATTACTGATCAACGAATCGGCGGCACATTCTTCATACGATGGGTTGTTGCTTACGGGGAATTTTCAATTGTCGCGACGCACGCAGATTGTGGCGAACTACACGCTTTCGCATACGCGCGACAACAGTTCCGACGATGATCCGTTCGGCATCACTTCGGTACTCGACCCATTCGATCTCGCGACGGAAGCGGCAGATTCCTCGTTTGACATGCGCAACGAATTCAATGTAAGCGCGCTCTTTTGGCTGCCGCTCGGTTTTAAGATTGATCCTATCTTTGTTGCACATTCAGGTCTGCCGTACACACCCTTGATTGGCCTGGATACACAAAATGACGGGGATGATTTCAACGATCGGGCAATCATCAACGGTATGGTCGCAGGGCGGAACAGCCTGCGGCAGCCTGCGTTTTGCGATTTGGATTTTCGCGTCGTAAAGGACATCACACTGCCCGGCGCAGGACACCACCTGGACCTCTTCATGGATATCTTCAATATCACTGGGGCGGATAATTTCGATTTCGGCCCGAACGGCATTAGCATATTTGGGATGCCAACCTCGCCTGTATTCACAGCCGGCCAAGCATTGTTCGCTCCAGACACGGCCCATTTTGGCGGGGCGCGCGAGGTTCAGTTCACCGCCCGTCTCGTCGCATTTTGACCTATCGTTTCGTAAATTTCTCTGATCGCTCGCAGAACTGATTGCGAATTATGATAAGGGAATGTCATTGGCAGAAGGAAGCTTGGACGGCTCTAAGTTAGCTTAGCGTAGGCGATCAGGAAGATGCGGAGGAAGGGGAAGAGGATGTGGCCGTCGGGGCGAGGGCGGTAGGCGGCGCGGATTTTTTCCGTGTATTCGGCGAGGAATTTATCGCGGTCAGCGTCTTCGCCAATGGCGGTGAGATAGGGACGCATGCCCGTGCCACGATACCATTCGACGACAGCCTCGGCATTGGGCATGACGTGGAAATATTCCGTTTGCCACAGATCGACACGCGAGGCCAAGGGCGCGAGCAGGTCGTAGTAAAACTCCGAATCCTGCGCATGCCAGTTGCGAACGCGGCCGGTGGGAAACCATTTGCGCCACGCGAGCGAGGCGGCCATTTCGCGCAACAATCGATGCGCGGGGCGGTCAAAGCTGCTGGGAATCTGAATGGCGAGCGCGCCGCCGGGCGCGACGTGAGAAAAAAGTTGCGGATAAAGAGTGGAGTGATCAGGGAGCCATTGCAAAGCGGCGTTGGAGAAGACGACATCGTACTGCTCGTTGTTCGCGGTCCCTCCTGAGATATCCTCCGGCGTCCCCGCCGGAGCGTTTTCTGAAACACCTACCGGTGTATTTTCCGAGGAGCCTGCCGGGACGGCCTGCGGAGTTGCGTCAGCGGGCTTTTGTGCTGCCGATTCAGCGGATTTTTCCGCAGCTGCATTGGGCGGTTGGCCTGCGGCCCATTTGGCGATGTCGCCGACGATCCAGCGGCCGCGGCCGTTAGACTCGATGGCGGCGTTAATCATGGCGGTGTCACTATCGAGGGCGGTGATTTGCGCTTCGGGCCAGCGCTCGGCGAGGACTTGCGTGCTGTTGCCAGGGCCGCAGCCGAGGTCAATGACGGTGCGAACTTGCGGAACAGAAATGCGCGACGCTAAATCGCGGCAAGGCTGGGTGCGCTCGCCGGAGAACTTCAGGTATTGGTCTGGGTTCCATCCTGCCATCGCAGGACGATACTACTCCATTTTCGGGGCGAGCTTCAAAGGGCGCGCCAAGTGCATCCACGTGAGCACTTTGAGCACGGGCCACGAGGGATCGAATTCACCACGATGGACGCTGAAGCGCGCGGACGTGGGATACGCGTGATGATTGTTGTGCCATCCTTCACCTGCCGTGAGCCACGCCACAAAACCCAGGTTCGTGGCGGTGTTGTCGAAATTTCGTTTGCCGAGGGCGTGATTGGCGCCATTGATGACGGCATTCAAGAAGATGTACAGGCCGGCCTGAACGACAAAGGCGATGCCTCCCCAGAGCGGGCCGAGAAGCAACATGAAAATGGCGATGCCAACGAGAACTCCGGCGATGCCGAAGCGCAAAATGTGGCGGTCCAGCCAGTCGTTGCCAATGTCCGGCGCGAACGTGGCGAGAGTCTCAGGGTCTTTTGCTTCCCGATTGTAATAGTAAACGTTGCCCAGCAGAATTCGCCACAGGCCTTCGAGCACGGGACTGTGCGGATCGCCTTCGACGTCGGTGTGACGATGGTGCTTGCGATGCACGGCGACCCATTCCTTGGTGTTGATTCCCGTCCACAGCCAAAGCTGCACCCGCATCGGGAAAGCAACTATGGGACTGAGATAAACGCCGCGATGAGCCAAAGTGCGGTGCAGATAAATGCTGGTGGAAAATGCGGAAAGTTGAACGACCACAACTACAGCAATGACGGCATACAAGAGGTGTATCAAAAGACCCTCATTCCGTGCGCTTCTTCATTTGAAAGCGGACAATGCAAGAATAAGCTGGAGGACGAGCGCAGTCAAACACTAGATGAGATAAATTTTCCAAATAAGGCAACGAGCGCCGCCAAATTGGCCTGCTCGTTGGATGATGACTCTTTGTTCGCAGGGGCCCCGGGCCACATGAGGCGGGGAGTTTCTTTACGATAAGATTTGTCGCGGGGAAAAGCCTGGCCGGTATCGGTCAAATCGACTTCAAAACAGGAGAAAGCTTCGATGAAAATCTTGAAGAGAATCACGACGATTTTGGCTCTAATTGCGTTTGCAGCGGCTTTGTCGTTTCCAGTAGCCACTTCGGCCGAGCCGGGACCGGCGCCGGCCAAGGCTCCGGCAGTAACGTCTTCCGTTCCCCCAATGCCGCACCCGGAAATTGACGATGCGATCGGGCTACTTAATCGAGCGCAAGATCGCTTGCATCACGCGGCACACGATTTCGGCGGACACCGCGACAAAGCAATGGACCACATCAGCAAGGCGCTGGACGAGTTGCACGAGGCGCTGGAGTACGCCAACCATCACTAGAGGGTAGGCCGCGGACCGAACTGGGCTGCAAGAACGACAGCAAGAACTGCTGATGAACAAAGCGGCGCACAGATGGCGATTGTGCGCCGCTTTGTTTTTTAGGGACGGAACCCGACAGCACTAGGGAGTTGCGCCGGGCTTAGGGCTGACCGCTGTAGTCGCAGCATTTGGATGCGCGATGCTGCGAACGATTTTCATGGCGATGGATCCGCTGATGGGACACGTGGTGTCGTTGATGCGGCACTCGGCGAGAGTCAAACTACAGCCACATGTGCAACTTTCCGCGTTCAAGCGGTGGAGCGCAATTTTCTTTTGCGCCGGTGTGAGCCCTGCGAAGCTTACGCCTGGCAGTTGGGAGGCGCGCTCGGCGTTCTTTAAGAAAATCTGGCCGGTGTCTTTGAAGGTTTCAATGTGCGCACTCACGGGAAGGCCCATCAAAGAGCGCACCTGCAGGGTATAGTAATCGAGCGGATAGACTCCCACGTCTTTTTGCACGACGCGGCCATCTTTGTTCACCAAGAAGGACGTGGGCAGCGCCGGAATGCCACCGTACTCCTTCTCGATAGCCTCGTTGGCCATAATGACGGGATAGTTGATGCCGGCCTTCTGCGCGAACTTGGCGACTTGTTCGGGAGGGGCTTCATCTTCGGACACGCCGATGATTTGCAGCGTGTCCTTGTATTGCGACTGCAAGGCGACTAGCTCAGGGATTTCTTCGCGGCAGGGGCCGCACCAAGTGGCCCAGAAATTAATAATTACAACTTTGCCTTTGAGCGCGGCGGTGGAAACCACTCCGCCGGAAATGTCGCGCGCAAGGAAAGGAGGAACAGCGTCGGGGTTTTCCGCGAAGTAAAGGACAATCGGCTTTGCATCGGCCTTCGCGTCCGAGTGTTGCAAGGAAGCAGAGTCCAGCGCGAGGTCAGGAGGCGCGGGCGCTTCTACGCGAGAGCTGGCGCGGACTGCATGGCGAATGACGAGGAGGCCCGTCGCCAAGATCAAAATAGCTGCGGCGAGCACAGCGAGAATGGAACGAGTGCGCATCGTCGAATCTGTCCCTCCGTTTCATTATGAGGCCGGACTAGGATGAGTACAAGGAGAAGAGGGCATTTGGATTTCGCAGAGCGAGTACCGTTGGCGGGTGAGAAGAAGCGCTGGATTCAAAGCGAGATTAGGATTCCCGAATCGGGCATAACTGGCTGGAGGGACGGAGCGTGAAAGGCAGAAGGGATGGTTTTTCAGCGGCTTAGCATAAGTTGGCCTTTGGCAGGGTGGTTGCAGATAGGGCAGCGGGTCGCGTTCCAAACGTAGCTCATCGCACCGTGGCAGAGGAGGAAGGGGCTCGGTCACGGAGCGACGAGAAACGTTCCCACCTGCCTCTGAGAGGGAAGCTAGGATGGATGACCCCAATGACTCGGTCTCGCCTAGGCCGGGTTACGGAACGCGGCTCACGGGGCTGCCGATCCCAAGCGGCGGCCCCACCCTTATTTTATGCCTGATTTTCAATTCGTGTTGACGCGTCCCACCACAGGGATTTTCGCCATACGCAGCACGTGTTCGACTTCCGTTTCCTTGAGCCGCGAGGCGTCGTAGTCGAAGTGCAGCCAGTTCTTCTTTTCGTCGAGGCGGAATTTCTGGAGGCCGTAAGTATTGGCGAAGAATGCAAGCGCGCGCAACTGGTCCTGCCGGAGCGGAGCCTGGAGTTCGTAGGTCATGGTCATGAATGTCATAAACGAATTATAGCAAAGAGTTGGACGATGGCGGCGCGGCGGAGTCGCAGCGCGTTGGTGATTACAGAGACGGAGCTGAATGTCATGGCGGCGCTGGCGATGATGGGGCTCAGAAGCATGCCAAAAAATGGGTAGAGAACTCCAGCGGCGATGGGTATGCCGAGGGCGTTGTAGGCGAAGGCGAAAAAGAGGTTTTGACGAATGTTGCGCATGGTGCTGCGGCTGAGCCGGCGGGCACGCACGATGCCGCGCAGGTCGCCCTTCACGAGAGTGATTCCTGCGGATTCGATGGCCACATCAGTTCCCGCTCCCATGGCAATGCCAACGTCGGCGGCCGCGAGCGCGGGAGCGTCGTTGATGCCGTCGCCGGCCATGGCGACACGCCTTCCTTGCGATTTTAGTTTTTTCACAGCGTTTGCTTTGTGCTCGGGGAGGACTTCGGCGATGACTTCGTCGATGCCCAGAGCGCGCGCGACGGCCTGTGCTGTGACGCGGCTGTCGCCGGTCAGCATGACGAGGCGCAGGCCTTCTCTGCGAAGCTGCACGATTGCTTCGGGCGTCGATTTCTTGAGGGGATCGGCGATAGCGATGATTCCTGCTTCGCGGCTATCAATCGCGACGTGGACAACCGTTTGGCTTTCATGGCGAAGAGCTTCCGCACGGCTTCTCAATGTGCTTGACGCAATTCCATTTTCGTCGAGAAATGCGGCGTTTCCGAGCGCTACCGTATGGCCATTCACGCGGCCGACAATTCCTTTTCCGGTGAAAGAACGAAATTCAGTCGCGCTTTGCGGGCGCAGATTTTGTCGCCCCGCTTCTGCGAGGATTGCAGCCGCCAAAGGATGCTCGCTGGGTTGTTCGACGGCCGCCGCGAATCGCAGCACGTCGCCGGTGGACCAATTGTTCGCCGGTTCAATCGCGACGACGCGCGGCTTTCCCTCGGTGAGAGTGCCCGTCTTGTCGAAGACGAGCGTGTCGATGTTTCCCAGGATTTCGAGCGCCTCGGCGTTCTTGATGAGCACGCCGGCGGAGGCTCCCCGCCCCGTGCCGACCATGATGGCCATGGGCGTGGCGAGTCCAAGGGCGCAGGGGCACGCGATGATGAGAACCGCGACGGCGTTGAGCAAGGCGTGCGCGAGGCGCGGCGACGGACCGAAAGACGCCCAGCAAATAAAAGTGATGGCCGCAGCAAGAATGACCGCCGGAACGAAGTACGCGGAGACTTTGTCGGCGAGTTGCTGAATGGGGGCGCGGCTGCGCTGGGCATCGCTGACCATTTGTACGATGCGCGCGAGGAGCGTTTCACTGCCCACACGTTCGGCGCGCATGATGAACGTCCCTGTAGTGTTCACCGTGCCGCCGATGACGCGGCTACCAGGCGCTTTTTCCGCGGGAATTGGCTCGCCGGTCACCATGGATTCGTCGACGGAGCTTATTCCGTCGAGCACGGCGCCATCGACCGGAATTTTTTCGCCCGGGCGGACGCGCAAGCAATCGCCGCACTCCACGGCGTCAAGGGGAATATCTTTTTCCTCGCCGTTGGCCAGAACAAGACGCGCGGTCTTCGGAGCCAATCGTAGCAACGCGCGAATTGCGCCGCCAGTGCGCTGGCGTGCGCGCAGTTCGAGGACTTGTCCGAGCAGGACAAGTGTGGTGATGGCAGCAGCGGCCTCGAAGTAAACGGGCAAAGCGCCCGACGCGTCGCGAAATTGCGCAGGGAAAATTTCGGGGTAAAGAGTTGCGACGAGACTATAGAAATACGCCGTGCCGGTGCCCATGGCGATCAACGTAAACATATTCAAGCTGCGATTCCGAATGGAGGCCCAGGCGCGCTCAAAAAACGGCCAGCCTCCCCAAAGCACGACAGGCGTCGCGAGAGACAGCTCTATCCACTCAGTGATCCATGGCGAAATTCGGAGCCACATGCTGCCAGCCATTGCGAGCACCAGGAGCGGCGCCGTCAAAACAGCGCTAATCCAGAAACGGCGCGTCATTGCGGTAATCTCGGGATTTGATTCTTCTTGCGCATGCACTGTGCGAGGCTCTAGCGCCATGCCGCAAATCGGGCAAGCGCCCGCCTTGCTGCGCACAATTTCCGGATGCATCGGGCAGGTGTATTCGATTTTTTGCGGAAGAGTCGCCGGGGTCAGTGGCTCGAGGGCCATGCCGCATTTCGAGCACGGGCCCGGCTTGGTGGCGCGAACTTCTGGGTCCATTGGACAAACGTAGATTTGCTCGGCGGGTTTTGTGGATTGCGCGGCGACGGGGTTAAGTTGCATCGACGCGATTGTGACCGCGGGCGCGTCCGTGAATTTTTTCGCGCAGCCCTCGCAGCAAAAATAGTAGGTTTTTCCGAGATGCTCGCGCGTGGCCTTGGCGCGCGCGGGGTCGACGCGCATGCCGCAGACAGGATCGCTGGCAAAGTTGGATTGCGCGGCTGCGGTTCCGGACCCGTGGGAGTGTTCGGTGCTCATTTGTTCGGTTTCAACTGAAAGTGCAAATACAAGTTCACTCCGAAAGGATGCGCTCCATAGAACGGCACAATGGCAGCGGGAAGCGTGTACGTCGAGAAATTCGCGCCGAAGCCGGTTTCGATTGGCGCCCAAAGCGGAAAATAACGCGTGTAACCGAGCGTGTACGCGCCGATGCGAAATGTAGTGGTCCCGGCGCTGTCCATGAGTTGCTGCTCAATGGCAGGCTGCGCGGCGAATAAGTCGTCCTTAGCGACCGATTCCCAACGGCCGGTGAAAAAATTGTTCCGGCGGAAGGGAATCACGGATTCGGCCAGGAAAGCATTTGTGCCGGTGCCTGTAGCTGTTTCGTGATTTCTACCGAATACGAAGCTTGTGGACCAGTCGGAGTGGGCTAGCGGACGCGAATACGCGACGGACGCCGTGGTGCGAAGAATGTCGCCGGGTTCAAACGCTTCGGGGTGCGTGAGGCGGCCGACAGAAACTTGCGCGGCCCAATCCCGCGCGGGAAAGACAGATAAACGCGTTGACCAAGAGTCCATGGCGCCAGTGGCAATGTTCCAGCGATTCTCATTGGGCTCGCCGCCATGAAAACCGCTCGTTTCCAGGCGCACAATTTTGTATTTCAAGCCAACGGTGGCGACTTCGTACGAGATGTGCGTTGAATCTTCCCAGTGATGGCCAATCGGCGCTTGCGGAATCTCGGCTGCGGATGCGCGATGCGGATAGGCCACGGGGCCGAGCGCGGGATCGCCAACCGGCGCGAAGTAGGCTTCGACAATTGCCTGACCGCCAAGCGGCCGCGCGTAATGCAATCCGAGCGCCATGACGAGATTGTGCGGATGCTGGCCGTCTTCGATGGGCTTGCCGAAAGCGGTCTCACCGGTCTGAAAGAGAAGTGGGTATTCCCTGTCCGTGATCGTGGCGGGCTCGAGGCTGAGCATCACGTCGAAGAGAAACGCGCCGCGGCCGGCGCGGTGCTCCGCGGAGCCCATGAACACGTTCGTGGAGTAAAGTTTGTCGCCGCCGCGCGGGCCGCTCTGCTGCGTGTCTGTGACGAACGCATCGCCCATGAAGTTCAAAGCCCAATTGCTGCGCATCATCATGCGCATCGGCATTGGCGCGGAAGCGGGATTCAGGTTCGTGCCGGACGCTTCTTGCATCAGCAATTCCGCGGCGAGAGGCAAAGACATATCCATGTCCTTCATCGAAGTGTTCTGCATGCCGGGCGCGCGGGCTGTTCCATTTGGATTTTGCGATGGGATTTGCATTTGATTCGAAAATCTCGCGGAGCACAGCACCGCGCATTGCGACGCGCTCATGTCGGTGGAAAAGCAGCTCCGTTCCGCATGCGCAGCCGGAGCTAGGAGCAGACATGCACCAACGAGCGTGGGCACGCATATTCGCGTGAGCCTTTGCTTGTTGGCGCGCGGCGATTTCTGTTTTGCCCTCATGTCAAAGTCGGCGCTCATCGTGAGTATCTGTAAATCAAATCCAGTAGCTCGTCATAGGTGGCCTCGGCTTGCGCGACGCGGCCGGAGCGAATTGCCTGCGTGGCGCAGTGGCGAAGGTGGTTGCTCATGAGATTGCGGCCCACGGCGCGAAGAGCTTCCTGGACCGAGGAGATTTGCACGAGAATGTCCGCGCAATAGCGTCCCGCTTCAACCATTCTTGCGAGCCCGCGCACTTGGCCTTCAATGCGGCGAAGGCGTTTCAAGTTCGATTGCTTGATCTCGCGGTCGACACCTGCGGCTTTTCGTCCGTGCGTTCCATTGAGGTGGTTACGTGCTGTGTTTCCGCTGGTTGTGTATCGCGTCTTCGTTTGCATCGGGGGCTGCACTCTCGGCTGCATCCTTGTTGTCATGCGAAGACAGTATCATATACCCCCACCCCCTATGTCAATTCGATGGAAAACTCTCGCGTGCCGTTCGCCTCGAGAAGAGAAAAGTGGTGTCGTCGAGTGTGTGGGACGCTTAGTTTGTAGCCAGAACGGAGTCCAGGTAAGCGGTCAACTGAGGACTTGTCCAATCCTGACCGCCGACGATTTTGCGCGCGATGCGGCCATGACGATCGATGATGTAAGTCTCGGGATACATATATGTGCCGTACTGCTCGGCAATTTTCTTGCTCGGATCCCGATAGGTGGGGAAATCGAGGCCATAGGCCCGGATGAACTGAGCGTAAGCTTGCGGATCGTCGTCGACGCTGATACCCAGAATCGTGCCACCCTTGGGAGCGATCTGATGCTGCAGAGCTACAAGGGAAGATGTCTCGTCGACGCAAGGCGGACACCACGTAGCCCAGAAATTCAGGACGACGACTTTGCCGCGTAGGTCGGAAAGCGCCACTTCTTTTCCGTCCATCTGAAACGAAAAAGATTTTGCCACCGAGCCTGCTGGACTGGCCTGGCCCTCCTTGTAGCTTGGGCTTGCAAACAGAATCAGCAGTCCCGCGACGGCTCCGAGAGTCACTCCAGTGAAAAGTTTCCGTTTCATGTCTCGCAACGTGTTCCTTCTCCTCCTATGATATATTTTTCAGTAGCGCCCGGCTATTCGATTTGCAGGCTCCTCCGCGACTCTCAATGCAGCAGATCTCAACCATCGTTCCTGCACGCGACGAAGAAGAGAACATTGAAGCGGTGGTCAGGAGTCTTGCCGCGCAGCCGGAGATCGCCGAAATCCTCGTGATCGACGATCAATCTACCGATCGTACGTCCGAGGTTCTTATGCGCCTCGCCGCGGATATCCCGCGGTTGAGGATTATGCAATCGGGCGAACTGCCCTCCGGTTGGGTGGGCAAGAATCACGCGTTGTGGATGGGCGCGCAGACGGCGAGGTGCGATTGGATGCTATTCACCGATGCGGACACGGTGCTTCTTCCGGATGCTGCACATCGCGCGGTAGAGGATGCGCAACGCTACGACGTCGCGCTCGTTTCTTATTCTCCCGAGCAGCTCACGCAAGGCGTCTATGAGTGCGCGCTGATTCCGTTCATCTACTGCCGCCTGGCGCGAAAATTCAGTTTTGCGGCGGTGAATGACGCTTCGTTACCGGACGCCGCCGCGAATGGGCAGTTCATTTTGATTCGTCGCGATGCGTACCAGAAGGCGGGCGGCCATCTCGCGGTCGCCGGCACGGTGCTGGAAGATGTGGCGCTGGCGCGACGCGTCAAGCAAGCTGGATTTCGTTTGCACTTTGCGCCGGGCAAGGGAATCGCGCGCACGCGAATGTATCGCAGCTTTAGTGCGATGTGGCAGGGTTGGACGAAAAATCTCTACGCGCTTCTCGGTGGTACTTTGACAAATGCCGCGCGCGAGCTCGCTGTAACGTTTCCGTGGCTGTTCGTAATTTTGCTTCTGGCGGCCCTTTTCAATCGCGGACGCGCAGAGGAGTGGTTCCTGGCTGCGTCCGCCGTTGCGCTGGGGGTTGACCACGTGTGGTATGCGCGAGAATTACACACGAATCGTTACTCTGCGCGGTTCATCATATATTATGGGTTGGCCGTATGTATGTACGCTGCGGTGATTACCGCCTCTGCTTGGAAATACCGGCGCGGTAAAATCAGATGGAAGGGCAGGGAATATCCCGCCAGCGAGCGGTGATTCGCCCATGATTAAATTAACGCGAAAACTCGAATTCTCCGCGGCGCACTTTTATCACAACCCGAATCTTTCAGCGGAAGAGAACCGTCGTATTTTTGGCAAGTGCAATAATCCGCATGGCCACGGCCACAATTACGTTTTGGAAGTCACTGTAGCGGGAGACCCGGACCCGGAAACGGGAATGATTCTGGACCTCAACGAGTTGAAAGAAGTCCTCGATCGCGAAGTCACGGCTCGCTTCGATCACCGGCACTTGAATCACGACGTGCCGGAACTGGCGGGGAAAATCCCGACGTGCGAGGAAATCGCGGCGGCGCTGTGGCGAATCTTGGAGCCGAAAATCGATCCGAAAATCAGGCGTGGGCGCCTCGATCATATCCGTTTGTATGAGTCGCCGGATTTGTTCGCCGATTGCGCGAGGGACGGGCGATGAAGCTCTCGCTTACGCGGCGGTATTCGTTTCCGGCGTCACATCGGTTGTTTCGCGCGGATTGGAGCGATACGGAAAATCGGCGAGTCTTCGGCAAATGCGCGAATCCGCACGGGCATGGGCACAACTACGTTATAGAGATCAGCGTTACGGGTCCGGTTGACCCGGCGACGGGGATGATCGTGAATCTGACGGAACTCGATGAGTTTGTCCGAGTCCGAGTATTAGATGATTTCGATCATATGAATTTGAACGAGCAGGTGCCGGAGTTTCGCGACTGCATTCCGACGACGGAAAATCTTTGCCACGTGATTTTTAAGCGGCTAAGCGGGCTGAAACATGGATGCATCGAGCGCGTGCGCATCGAAGAGACGGCGAAGAACAGCTTCGAATATGTTGCCGAATGCGCGCCAACGAGAGAATTGCCCGAATACGAGTTGCAAGAGGAGCATTCCTAAAATGAGCGACGCCACAGAAACAAAAACAATTCAGCTTGCCGAATCCGCGCAAACGGAAAGCATTGCAGATCTGGTGCGGCGCTTGATTGTTCTGCTCGGCGAAGATCCTAACCGCGAAGGTCTGCGCCGCACGCCCGAGCGATTTGAGAAGGCGCTGCGATTTTTGACCAGCGGCTACCGGCAGGACCCGGAAACCATCCTGAATGGCGCGATGTTCAGCGTGTGTTACGACGAAATGGTGGTGGTGAAGGACATCGAAATTTACAGCCTTTGCGAGCATCATTTGTTGCCATTTTTTGGAAAATGCCACGTGGCGTACATTCCATCGAAAAAAGTGATCGGGTTGAGCAAGATCGCTCGCTTAGTGAATATGTATGCGCGACGCATGCAGATCCAGGAGCGCCTGACGAACCAAGTGGCCAAAGCAATCGAGCAGCGGCTAAGCCCGGAGGGCGTCGGGGTGATCATAGAAGCGCGGCATCTTTGCATGGTGATGCGCGGCGTGGAAAAGCAGCAATCTTCCGCGGTGACGAGCGCGATGCTCGGCGCGTTCCGCGAAAACAAGCAGACGCGCGACGAGTTTCTCGCGCTGGTGCGCGGAAGCCGCGACTGACGCGCTTCTCTGATTCGGACGGTTGTCCCGCTCGGGGCAATTGTGCTTGCCAGGAACATCCCTGGAAACGGTTGTTCCAAAAAAATCTTCTATTGCCTCCGCGAGACTCTGTGCTAGTCTTTTTAGGACACAGGAGAGACAAGCGTAGAGCAGGGTGTGACGATTCAGGAGGGAATGAGTTGAGCGAGGCCAAAATAGGCGTTATCGAGCAATTCCGCCGAGCCGAAAAAGATACGGGTTCTCCGGAAGTGCAGATCGCATTACTCAGTGAACGCATCAACTATTTGACCACTCACCTCAAAGCCCACGTCAAAGATCATTCGTCGCGGCGAGGCCTCATCATGATGGTGAACCGCCGCCGCAGGCTTTTGGAGTACCTGAACCGACGCGACCCGGATCGGTATCGCGAGATTGTCGACAGACTTAGTTTGCGCAAGTAATACGGCTTTTCAGTCCAGCCGTTGCATGCCCGCCCGGAAAATACCCTACGTATCGAATTGTTTCGCAGGGCTTAGTGGGCATTTGTGTGCGCAAGCTCATCGTGACAGACGGTAGGTTCACGCGAAGTATTTGCTCACCGCGCGCTGTCTCTTCCTAAATGAAAGTTGCGGGATGTCCCCGCATAAATGTAAACGCGTCCGGCATGGCCGGACCGCAAAAGGATGAAAGTGAATGGCACATCAAACGAGTATAGAAATTGGCGGGCGCCAGATGAGCTTCGAGACGGGCAAGATGGCTCGGCAGGCCAATGGCTCCGTGGTGCTTCGTTATGGCGATACGGTGGTGCTCTCGACCGCTTGCATGGACAGTAAGCCCACAGAGAAGGATTTTCTTCCGCTGACCGTGGATTATCGGGAGTACACCTATTCCGCGGGAAAAATTCCGGGTGGATTTTTCAAAAGAGAGGGGCGCCCGACGGAACGCGAGATTTTGGTTTCGCGGCTGATCGACCGGCCGCTGCGCCCGCTATTTCCGGAGGGCTGGTCCACGGAAACGCAGATCGTGAGCATGGTGCTTTCCGCGGACAGTGAGAATGATCCCGACGTTCTGGGTGTGACGGCGGCTTCGGCGGCGCTCTACTGCTCGAATATTCCGTTCGATAATCCGATCGCGGCGGTTCGCGTTGGCTTGCTCGAAGGGCGGTTGACTGTGAATCCTACGGTGGCCGAACAGAAGACGAGCCTGCTGAATATCGTGGTTGCCGGTTCGGAGCAAGCAATCGTGATGGTGGAAGCCGGCGCCCTGGAAGTTTCCGAGGAAACCGTAACCGACGCCTTGGCCTTTGGCCACGAGCAAATCAAGAAAATCATCGGCGCAATACGTGAGCTGCATGCGGCGGTCAAGCCGAAAAAGGCGGCTGTGGCGCCGCCGGCATTTGACGAATCGCTGGCCAAGAAAATCGAGTCGAAATATGGCGAGCGCCTGCACGATGCGCTCGACACAGCGAAGTATGACAAGCTCGAAAGCTATGGCCGCGTCGCCGCCATCGGAAAAGAGATTCTCGCGGAGATTCCCGAGGAAGACGACGAGAAGCGCAAACTCGCCGGCCGCGCGTTCGAGCGTTTGCGCGAGCGAATTTTCCGTGACGACATTATCAAGAAGCATCGACGCCCGGACGCCCGCGCGTTCGACCAGATTCGCCAAATCACGTGCGAGGCCAGGTTGCTGCCGCGCGTGCATGGCTCAGCGCTTTTCACGCGCGGAGAAACGCAGTCTCTCGCGACCGTCACGCTCGGCACGAAAGACGACATGCAGAGGCTCGATCTGCTTTTCGAGGAGGACGTTTTCAAACGCTTCATGCTGCATTACAACTTCCCGCCGTTTTCGGTGGGCGAAGTGAAAATGCTCCGCGGCCCGGGCCGGCGCGAAGTAGGCCACGGCGCTCTTGCGGAACGCGCCCTGGCTAACCTGATCCCACCGGAAGCGGAATTTCCTTACGCGATCCGCGTGGTTTCCGACATTCTCGAATCCAACGGCTCGTCCTCGATGGCTTCCGTCTGCGGCGGGTGCCTCGCGCTGATGGACGCGGGCGTGCCAATCAAGTCTCCGTGCGCGGGCATCGCCATGGGGCTTGTGGTGGAAGGGAATGACTATGCCATCCTGACCGACATCGCCGGCGCTGAAGATCACTATGGCGATATGGACTTCAAAGTGGCCGGAACGCGCGAGGGCATCACGGCGCTGCAAATGGACATCAAGGTTTTCGGCGTGAGCATCGCGATGATGCGAGAAGCGCTCGCGCAGGCCCGCAAGGCTCGCTTTGAGATTCTCGACAAAATGCAAGCGGCGATGCCGACCGTGCGAGGCGAGATTTCCGAGTACGCGCCTCACCTGTCTATTTTGAATATTCCAACGGACAAGATTCGCGACCTCATCGGCCCCGGTGGAAAGAACATTCGCTCAATCACGGAATCGACAGGCTCGAAGATTGATGTGAGCGACGATGGCACCGTTCACATTTTCGCTGTCGATGGAAAATCCGCGGAAGAAGCGCTACGGCGCGTGCGCGAGGTCACGGCCACCGCCGAGATCGGCAAGACCTATCTCGGTAAAGTGGTGCGTATCGCGGAATTTGGCGCGTTCGTGGAGCTTTTCCCCGGTACCGATGGCCTGTTGCACATAAGCGAAATTGCGGAGCAGCGTATTCGCTCAGTGCGTGACGCGCTCAAGGAAGGCGATCAGGTGATGGTGAAAGTCCTTGCCATCGAGGGCAACAAAATCAAGCTCAGCCGCAAAGCGCTGCTCCGCGAAGCCCGCGAGAAGCAGAAACCAGCAGAGCCTGCCGGCGCTGAGCAAGCCTCGGCCGCCGACGCCGCCGGCAAATAAGTACGGCGTCGGCCTGCGGGCTTTTGTA
>JBAQYT010000132.1:0-26260 GCA_049787175.1 Candidatus Acidiferrales bacterium
TTCCTCGATTAGATTCGCTGAACTTTCGCCTCGGATGCCCATAAAAGCGAAAAGGCCGCGTTGCCGCGGCCCGCCTCTCTCCCCTTCAACTCCGGCTGGAGCGTCCAGCCGGAGCAGTTTGTACCACATAGTAACGTAATAATCAAGGACGAAATCGTTTGTTCACGAAGATTTCTTGAAGCTGGACGCGTGGGTGACGCGCTTCGACTGAGCGCGCGATGAAAGGCGAGATCACACTGTTGAGGATAGCTTTCGACAAAGACAAATTGCAGCGTTGGAACCAAACCGGGGCGCCGAGAAACCAAGATTCGCGAGCGCGTTGATGGATGAAATCCTTCGCGGGGGCGTGGAGCGCGAGCGTCAGTTGTTGCGAAGGATAAAACCTCAATAGGGAACGATTCAGCGCAGCCCGTGTACGCAAAGGCAGGATTGGACGCGCCGGCGTTGCGCGGTTCCCGCGAAAGCTACGATCATAAAATTTCCACGAGCGAAAATAATGTTGCGCTGCGGTGAGGAAGGCGCGTACATTTTGAATTAAGCGGTGCGCGCGAGGAGCGGCGCCGGGATTTGCGCCTTGCGCGGAGGGCCCAGGAATTGACGAATAGCAATCACAACCATAACCATCCACCGATTCTGCTGACCATTGCTGGTTTCGATCCTTCATGCGGAGCGGGCGTGGCCGCGGACCTAAAGACCTTTGCGGCGCACAACTGCTATGGCGTTGCCGCAATCACGGCGCTGACCGCGCAATCGACGCAGGGGGTGAAGTCCGTTCATCCAACGCAGGCAGCCGTGTTGCGCGAGCAGCTCGAAGCGCTTGCCAGTGACGTCAGCATTGCCGCGGTGAAAATTGGAATGCTGGGCAATCGAGCGAACGCAATAGTCGTGGCGGAATTTCTGGACAAGAATCATTTCGCGCACGTGGTTTTGGACCCCGTGGTCACACCATCGGCGGGGAATGCGGAATTGCTCGAGTCGAGCGGAGTGAAATTTCTGCGCGACGAGCTGATGAAACGAGCGACGGTAATCACGCCGAACATGGACGAAGCAGCCCTGCTATCAGGCGTGGAAGTGAAGGACCTGGCGGGAATGAAGGCCGCGGCGCAAAAATTGGCGGAGATGGGCGCGAAAGCGGTGATCGTCACGGGCGGCCATCTGGAAAAGCCCGCTGACGTGTTGTACGAAAATGGCGAAGGCAATCCCTTCGGCGGAGACCACGCGAAGAGCGAAAACACGCACGGCTCGGGATGCACACTTTCGTCGGCGGTGGCGGCGCAGCTCGCACTGGGGCAGCAGCTTCGCGAGGCGCTTATTTTGGCGAAGGCGTACGTCTTCAAAGCGATCGAAAAGAGTTATGGAATCGGCAAAGGCGCGGGGCCGCTCAATCAGCTTTTCCGATTTCATCAGGAACCGCCTGCGCGCGGCATCCACGAAGTTCCCCAGCACGGAATGCATCCAGCGGCTGAACCGGCAGCTCAGTAGACGCTTGGAATAAAGTGAGCCGACGATCCGATAGAGGTTGTTTCCGTAGATTTCCGAGACTTCTTGCGAAAGGCAGATGCCAGCGAGTTAACTGATGCCCGGGAGCCTTATTTTTTTACTTCTTTCTTCGGTGTTGTGTCCTTGGGATCGGCCTCAACGATAACCTCGACGCGAGCGCCTTCTTTGAGGCGCACCTCTTTGCCCTTTTCGTCGATCAGCGTGTTTTCAATACGGATTTCGCGATAAAGATGGTCGGCGCTTTCGACAGCGATCTGCGCTTTTTCGGGCTGCTCCGGGAACACAGGCTTGATGATTTTCTCGACGACTCCGGGTTTGGTGGTACTCGGTTTTTCGGCCATAGGTTTTCCTGAATGAGAACTTGATAGACGCTGAGTCTAGCAGGAAAAACAGCGGCGCGCCAATTTGGCCGCGAAAGCAGAGGGAGCAGCTACGGTTTGAGCAGGACTTGCGCGGATTGTAGTATGGTAGCCCGGCGATAGCGAAATGAGTTCAACTTCCTCGACGCGAAAAATGGCGAAGCGAACAGAGAACGAGCCGAAGACCGCGATTACTATGGCGGATGTGTTTGGTCCGGGAGGGATGCTAGCGAAGTGCCATCCGGGATACGAATTTCGCGCGGCGCAACTGGAAATGGCGGAGATGGTGGACGAGGCTTTCGCGCGGCATCAACACGCGCTGATTGAAGCCGGCACGGGCACGGGCAAAACGCTCGCGTATTTGGTTCCAGCGATACGCAGCGGGCGGCGCGTGGTGATTTCGACGGCGACGAAATCGTTGCAGGAGCAGCTTTTCGAGAAGGACATTCCGTTTCTGCGAAAGCACTTCGCGCCGGAATTGAAAGTGGCGCTGATGAAGGGGCGCAATAATTTCGTGTGCCGCGAGAAAGTGCGTTTGATGGAAGGCCAGCCGGTGCTGCGCGGGATGGACGAAATCGATTGGTTCGCGCAGATCCGCGACTGGGAAAAGCTGACGGAAACGGGCGATCGCGCGGAACTGAATTTTCTGCCGGATGACGCGGAGTTGTGGAACCGCATTGATGCCCGAAAAGACACCTGTACCGGACAGAAGTGTCCGCAATTTCAGCAGTGCTTTCTGACGGCGATGCGGCAGCGGGCGCAGGAAGCGGACGTGATTATCGTGAATCATCATTTGTTTTTCGCGGACCTGGCGCTGCGACAGGACGATTTTGGATCGATTCTGCCGGAATATGCGGCGGTGATTTTCGACGAGGCGCATGAGATCGAAGATGTGGCAAGCGACTACTTTGGGCGGCAAGTTTCGAGTTACCAGTTTGACGAGCTGGCGCGCGACGGCGAGCAAATTTTGCGGATGGTGAACGCCGGTTCGGCGGCAACGCGGCGGCCTTTGACGCAGATTCGCGAGCGGGCGCATACGTTTTTCGAGGGTTTTTCACCGCGGGAGGGGAGATTTCCGTTCGAGCATGAGGAGCGGCTGGCGTTTGTGGAACGAAATCGCGAGGCGTACGACGGATTGCTGGCGGCGCTGAAGCGGCTGGAGACGGAGTTCGCGGCGCTAAGCTCGAAGCCGGAAGAAGTGATGAGCCTGGCGCGGCGCGCGGCGGAGCTGCGGCGCGAGTTGGGATTTTTGCTGGAGAGCAACGAGAAAGGATATGTGTATTGGTTTGAGCGGCGCGGGAAAGGTGTTTTTTTGGTGGCGACGCCAATTGATGTGAGCGAGATCATGCGTGAAAGGCTCTTCGAGCAATTCGATACCATCGTGTTGACTTCGGCGACGCTGGCGGTGGGCGGGCGGTTCGATTATACGAAGCGGCGGCTGGGACTGACGGCGGTGCAGGAAAAAGTGCTGCCGCAGGAATTCGATTACGCGAGCCAGGCGCTACTGTATATACCGAAGACGCTGCCGGACGTGCGCGATGCGCGGTTTACGGAGCGCGCGGCGGCAGAAATTGCGCAGATTATCGGGTTGACGCGCGGGAGAGCGTTCTGCTTGTTCACGAGCTATGCGCAGATGAGGGAAATTCACGAGCGGCTGGCAGGAACGGTGCCTTTTCCGCTGTTGTTGCAGGGGACGGCGCCGCGGTCGGCGCTGCTGGAAAGATTTCGGGCAACGCCGGGAGCGGTGCTGCTGGCGACGGCGAGCTTCTGGCAAGGCGTGGACGTGCCGGGCTCGCAGCTTTCCTGCGTGATAATCGACCGGCTGCCGTTTGCGGTGCCGTCGGATCCGATTGTGGCGGCGCGAGTACGCGCGCTGCAGGATGACGGGCAGAATGCGTTTGCGGAATATCAGGTGCCGAAGGCGGTGCTGTCGCTGAAACAGGGATTTGGAAGATTGATCCGGTCGCGGACGGATCGCGGAGTTCTGGCAATTTTGGATAACCGGATTCAGCGGATGCAGTATGGTAGAATTTTTCTGGAATCGCTGCCTGAATACGCCCTGACGCAGGACCTCGCCGAAGTCGCGCGCTTTGCAGAGCAACTTTAGCTTTGCGGACGGCATTCGCGCGCGGCGGGATGTGGGATTCGAAAGAAAGAGCGGAAAAGATGTACGAAATCAGCGTGGACGAAAGTTTTGCCGCGGGGCACTACCTGCGAGGATACAAAGGGAAGTGCGAGAACCAGCACGGGCACAACTATCGCGTGCGGGTGACGATGGAAGGCCGGGAACTGGATTCCACCGGCCTGCTGTATGATTTCGTGCATTTGAAACACGTGATTCAGTCCGTGATTCACTCGCTCGACCACCGCAACCTGAACGATCTTGCGCCGTTCGACAAAGTGAATCCGTCGGCGGAAAATATCGCGAAGTACATTTACGACGAAACCGCGAAGCAGATGCGGAAGTCGGCGAACGGGGCGGCAATTTCGGGAATAACGGTTTGGGAGACGGAGACCAGCGCGGCGACATTCAGACCGTAAGGAGCAGGCCGAGAGCGGCGGGGGTTAAATCGTGAACCGGGCATTCTACATTATCGCGATTCCGGCGTTCATCGTGTCGTTCCTTTGGATGTACTACGGCTATGGATTGAAAATAGCGGTACCGGTGATCCTGGCAGAACTAATTGCGGCGATCGGCGGCGTGATTTATTTGCGGCGGAAGGCGGCGCAGGCCCGCTCCGGCGGGCAAGCAGCAAACAGGTAGTTGCCGGCGAAGCATGTTCATTACGGAAATATTCAAGTCGATTCAAGGCGAAAGCACATACGCGGGATTGCCCTGCGTGTTTGTGCGGCTGACCGGGTGCAACCTGCGATGCACGTGGTGCGATACCGCGTACGCGTTTCATGGAGGGAAGAAATACAGCGTTGCGGAGGTGGTGGGGCGCGTGGCGGAGCTGCACGAACGGAAAACGAAAGCAGTCAAAGATTTGAGATTGGTGGAGATTACCGGCGGCGAGCCGCTGCTGCAGCCAGAGACGCCGGAGCTGGCACGGAAACTTCTCGATGAGGGCTACACGGTGCTGATTGAGACGAGCGGGGAGCGCGATGTGAGCGCGTTGCCGCGTGAGGTGGTGAAAATCTTGGACGTGAAGTGCCCGGACTCCGGGGAGAGCGGGAAATTCAATCTTGCGAACCTAGAGGTGCTGGATCAGAAGGATGAAGTCAAATTCGTGATTGCGAGCCGAAGAGATTACGAATTTGCGCGAGAGTTTGCGTCGGCGCATGGATTAGCGGGACGCGTGCATGAAGTGCTGTTTTCTCCGGTATTTGCCGATCCGGAAGGGAAATGGCCCGCGATGGATGCGCGGGCGCTGACGGAATGGATTTTGGAGGATGGTTTGCAGGTGCGACTGGGATTGCAGATTCACAAGTTCATCTGGGACCCGGCGATGCATGGAGTGTGAGCGCGGTTCGCGGAGAGAATGCGAAGAAAGATGAGCGCGAAGGAAAAAGCGGTGGTACTGCTGAGCGGAGGGATGGATTCCTGCGTGACGGCGGCGATGGCCAATGAAACGCATGCGCTGGCGCTGCTGCATGCGAGTTACGGGCAGCGGACGGAGAGACGCGAACGCCGGGCATTTGAGGGAATCGCCGCGTTTTATGGAGTGAGAGAAAAATTGGCGGTGAGGCTTGATGCGCTGGGAGAAATCGGAGGCTCGGCGCTGACGGACGACCGAATTGCCGTGCCTGAGAATTTTGACGAAAATGAGAGAGAGATTCCGGTCACGTACGTACCGTTTCGCAATGCGCATTTTCTATCCGTCGCAGTGAGCTGGGCAGAGGTGATCGGAGCCACGGCGATTTTTATCGGCGCAGTGTCGGAGGACAGTTCGGGATATCCGGACTGCCGGCCGGAGTATTACGACGTGTTTTCGGAGTTGGTGCGGGTCGGAACGCGTCCGGAGACGAGAATCGAGATTCGAACGCCGGTGATCCACATGCGGAAGAGCGAAATTATCCGCAGAGGAATGGAATTGAAGGCGCCGCTCGAGCGCACATGGTCGTGCTATCAAGGGGAAGAGGAAGCGTGCGGAGCGTGTGACAGTTGCCGGTTGCGGCTGCGGGCGTTCGCGGAGGCGGGATACGCGGACCCTATCGCCTATCGGGTACAAGTTGCGCGATAATGGGCAGGGCATCCAAAGTAGAAAGTAGGAGGAGTTCTCCATGAAAACATTACTTTCGAGGTTGGGAATTCTGACGCTGCTGATGGCGGCGGTATGTACGCTGGCGCCGGTAGCGTCGGCGCAATTGACGCGGCTTTCTGGCACGGTTTTGGATTTTCAGGGGAACCCGTATTCCGGCGTGGCCATTACGATAACCAACACAGGCGACGGAACGAAGTACACGACAACGACAGATAAAGACGGAAAGTACGCGCAAACTGGATTGAAGATTGGGACCTACGACATCAATTTCAAGAAGGACAATATCGATTACACGCAGACGGTCCGGATCGACGGGAGCATGGCGGACCTGGGCGCCGTTCTCAATATGAACTTCAAGGAGA
This sequence comes from Candidatus Acidiferrales bacterium, assembly GCA_049787175.1. Taxonomy (GTDB): domain Bacteria; phylum Acidobacteriota; class Terriglobia; order Acidiferrales; family UBA7541; genus DAHUXN01. The sequence continues at coordinate 6,427 of JBAQYT010000132.1, forward strand.
TTGCGGCGAAAACGGGCTATGACGTGAACGCAGCGGCGAAACAAAAAGAGGCGCAAGCCAAATTCGCTCAAATGAAGACGCATTTTGATAACGGCGTTCACGCGATGGATGATGCCAATACGGTGAAGCAGCAATTGCGCACAGCGTCCGCCGATCAAAAAGGAACGCTGGAGGCAAGCTTAAACACGGATTATCAAACGGCCATAACCGAATTCGGGCAAGCGCAGCAGGGAGTGACGGAAAAAGACCCGAACTTGGCGCTGATTCTCGGCGACCTGGCGGTGGCATACGATGGGACAGGCAAGTACGACCAGGCGATAGATGCTCTTCAAAAGTCGGCGGCGATAAAGCCCGTGGGAGCGACGTACCAGCAATTGGGAACAGACCTAGCCCACGCAGGAAAAATCGACGATGCCGAGGCAGCTTGCGACAAGGCGGCAACAGCGGATCCGACGAACAAGAGCGCCGGTGAGGTGTGTTATCGAAACATCGGTATTGTTCTGACGAACGCCGGCAAAATGAATGATGCAGTCGGGCCGCTGCAGAAGGCGACGCAACTCGATCCGAACGACGCAGACGCGTGGTACTTGCTTGGCAACGCCCTAGTCGCGGGAATCGACACAAAACAGGAAGGGAACAAGCAAGTCTACGTGGTGCCGCCCGGGACGGAGGAAGCCTACAAGAAATGTTTGGAACTGCAGCCAAACGGGCCACACGCGGCGGAAGCCCAACAATCCCTGCAGGTTGTGGAGCAAATGAACGGTGAAAAGGCAACGACCACCATCAAGAACAAGAAACCTGGAATGCTATGAGACATGCGGCGGCGCTGCCGGAAGCGCCGCCGTCCTTCCATCGGGCCATTCGACCGCTTGGGCAAAAGAAAATTAAAAAATTGAAATGAGTGTGTGACCGCTCGACCGAGCGGCGGGACAGTGCTATGCTTCTGCGCAACGCAGGCACGTTCCACAGGGGGGAGAATTGGCACAGGCAGCATCAACATACTTGGGAGAGCAGCGGCGGCGAAGCACGCGCCTGGAGCAAACATCATCGGTGATCATTCGCGGCGTGGATTTGCTTGGCCAGCCATTCGAAGAACGGGCGGCGGCACAGAATCTGAGCTTCCACGGCTGCCGCTGTGCGTCAAAGCACCATCTTCCGAAGAATACGTGGATCACGCTCGAAGTGCCTTCCGGCGAATCGCGGGGAGATGCGACGTGCATGCGCGCGCGAGTGGCATGGATCCAGAGGCCGCGAACGCAGCGAGATCTGTTTGAGGTCGGTGTGGAGCTGGAGAAGGGTAAGAATGTTTGGGGCGTGACGTTTCCGCCGAACGACTGGAGTGGCGGAGCGCCGGCCAGCGCCGCCGCGGTGACAACGATGAGCATCTCGGCAGAAACAGGTCCGCGCACGGAGCAGGGCGCCGCGCTCAAGGTGGCCGAACACGAGCCTTCGCTCGAAGTTTATTTACAAATGGCGATGGCGCACACAAATCGCGATTTCGCCGTTGCCGATGGGGGGCCGGAAACAGTTTCGGCGGAGAGCGGCACGCTCTTGGAGCAGCTTCGCCAGGAATTCCTAACGGAATCGAAGAAGATGATTGCCGAAGCGCGCGCAGCCGTGGACGAAGCAGTGAAACAAAAAGCCAGCGAATTGCAAGACGACTTTGAGGGCGCGCGAGGAGCGAGCGCCGAGGTATTCCACAAGCAGTGGCTGGAGGAGTTCGAGCACGGGAAGGTGGACGCCAAGGAAGAAATCGCCTCGGCGCTGGCAGAAAACGTGGCGGCACAGCTCGCCAGTTTTCAGGAGCAAGTGCGCGGCACGCTCACAAGCGAATGGGCGGAAAAACTGAGCCATGCACAGGTGGAGCGTTCGCGATGGGAAGCGGAAATGCAAGCGCTGCGCGAAGAGGTACGCGCAAGCGTCGAGACAACCGTCAGGCGAAGCGATGAGCGATGGAATGAAAAACTTATGGAGGTCTGGCGGGAGCTGGAGTCTTCGCGGATGGCCAGCACGGCGACAGATGTGACGGCGACAGAGAGGCCATCCGCGGTGTCGGCAGAATCAGTGAAAAACCAATTGCTTGCGGAAGCTGATACGGCGCGGGCGCAATGGAATGAATTGCTCGAATCGTCGCTGGACAGCGCGGCGCAGCGTTTGAACGAACGGCTGACCAGCGGCTCGCAAGAATTGCTGCGCCGGGCCGAGCAGGAACTGGCGAAGCGGCTGGCCGAGTTCCAGAAGGAAACAGGGCTGACCGCGGAAACAAGCCGCGCGACGCTGGGCGAATTGAAAGCCGCGCTCGAATCGGAAGTGGCGCAGGCGAAGACTTCGCTCGGAGAGATTGAGCAAACGGCGGGGCGATTTTCGGAGTATTCGCGGCAACTGGACGCGGCGAGTCAAGACAGTTTGAACGAGCTGCGGCAAAGGCTGGAGTCGAGCGTCACGCAACAATGCGCGGGGTTGGACAGGCACGCAGTGGAGCTTGAAGGAAAATTCAGCAAGCGAGCGGCGCTGCTGCTCGAGCAAATGAGCCGGGAAACGGTGACGCGAAGCACTGAGGAAATTCGCGCGACGGTGGCGTCAGGGCTAGAGAGCGCGACCAAGGCGGCGGAAGAGCTATCCGCGCGCGAGGAGCAAGCGGAAGGTATTCTGCGGATTCATCGGGAGAGGTTGCGGCAAGTTTCCGAGCAAGTGCAGCGGGAGAGCGCGACGCATTTGACGTCGGGCCTGACGATTTTGCAAAAGGATTTGGAAGGAGTACGCGCTCAGGCACTGGCACAGTGGAAGGCAGACCTCGAGGCGAATGGAGCGCGGGCGGCCGAGGAAGCGTCGGCGGCGCTGGCGAAGGAAACAGCCAGACAGTTGGTAGAGGCAGATGCGCAGCTTCTCGTGCAAACGGAGCAGGCTATTGACGCGGCGCAGGAACGAATGCACAAGAACCTCCATGCGATCGCGGGGAAATTCCGCGGCGAGCTTGGTGAGATGGAGGCGAGCCAACTCGGAAGCGCGCGAGAGAACCTGGCGCTGGCAGCGCAGGATCAGCTCGACTCGGCGAAGAATGAATTTACGAAGGCAGCGGAAAAAGCGGCTTCGACGTTCGGCGAAGTGATCGAGGAAGCGGCAGAGAGCGCGTTGCAGGATTTTTCAGCGGCCAGCGAAGCGCAGACTGCGCAAGACCGGGCGCGGCTGGTGGCCGCAGCGGAGAATGCACTGCAAGGGATCCAGAGCCACGCACAGAGTTCCTTCGAGCACTTTCAGGAGCAGCTTGCCGTCAAGATGGAGCAGGCGTTGAAGCATGCGAGCGAAACTCTGGCGCATCAGTTCGAGGCGTCGCTCGAAAAATTCCAGGCACAAGGCGAGGCCAGGCTGGGGGATTGGTCGGCGAAACAGGCATCGCTGAGCGAACAGGCGCTCGAGAAGCATGATGCGCAATTGCAGGCGGCGAGCGGCTCGTGGGTGGAATCAACGCTCGAGCAGCTTGATGCACGGAGCGAGGAGCGCGTCCACTCGGCAGTTCGCGCGACGGAGAACGCGGTGCGGCAGGCGTGCGCCGATATCTTCGACAGCGTGGCGCAAACGATGAAGAAGCAGTTGCAGGGGGCGCTGGAAATGCGTCACGCAGCGCCCGGCGGAGAAACGAATCCGCAAGAGCATTCGCAAGAACACCGCGCTTCCGCTTAGGGGCAATGTTTCAAGGGCTTCGAGCGAGGCGCGGCAGTTGCATCGCCGCAACGAGAGTTCAGTTCCTCTATGAGTGTCCAATGATTTCGCGTAGCGATTCGCAGACGTAGTCGACTTGCTCGGTGGTCAACTCCGGAAATATAGGCAACGCCAGAGCTTGCCGGCAGGCGCGCTCGGCGTGAGGGAAATCGCCGGGTTTGTAGCCCAGGTGAGCGAGCGCCTTTTGCAAGTGAAGAGGCAAAGGATAATGCACGGCAGTGCCGATTCCGCAGTTCTTGAGTTCCGCCTGGACGGAATCGCGATTCTCGACGTAAATCACAAAAAGATGGTAAGCGCATTCGTCACGGGAGTCGTCTTGAGGAAGAGCCAGAGCGAGCCCGGATAGTTTCTCGCGATAGCGCTGGGCGAGGGCCTTGCGGCGAGCAGACCAGTCGTCCAGATGGCGCAGCTTGACGCGCAGCACCGCGCCTTGAAAGCCCTCCATGCGATAGTTGTATCCGATGAAATCGTGAAAATAACGGCGGATTTCGCCGTGGCTGCGGGCGGCGCGGCCATACTGGGCGACGCGATCATCGTTGGTGACGAGCGCGCCTGCTTCGCCATAGGCGCCGAGATTTTTCGAGGGATAGAAGCTGAATGCGGCAGAGGCGCCGAGAGCGCCGACGCGGCGTCCGCGGAACCGAGCGCCGTGAGCCTGGGCGGCATCTTCAATCAATGCGAGCTTATGAGCATCGGCGAGCCTCTGGAAGGCGTCCATATCGGCGGGACGCCCATAGAGATGAACGGGAAGAATGGCTTTGGTGCGTGGAGTGACGGCAGCTTGGGCCAGACGAGGATCGAGATTTGCGGTGAGCGGATCGATGTCCGCAAAGACAATTTTGGCGCCGGTGTACGCGATAGCTTCGGCGGTAGCGATGAAAGTATTCGGGGTAGTAATGACTTCGTCGCCAGGGCCTATGCCCGTGGCCAACAGCGCGAGATGCAGGGCGCTGGTGCCGGAATTGAGAGCGATGCAGTGTTTGGCCTCGCAATACGAAGCGAATTCTTTCTCGAAAGATGCGACCTCGTCGCCAAGGCTGAAGGCGGCGTTGCGGCAAGTGCGGTCGAGAGCTTCCAGAATTTCCGAGCGAAGCGCGGCGTACTGCTCTTTCAGGTCGTAGTAGGGGACTGCGGTTACGGTTTTCACTCTATAACTTTACTGTTTCGCGCGACGCCACGCAAATGCCAGGGGAGATGAGCTTTTCTATCTGAGCACAAACGGCTCGTGATAATCTCTTGCAGGAGCGACGCCCGTGGTTCCCTCTCGCACGGCAGAAAAGAAATGGCAACCCGTTTTTGAGGCGGCGGCTCCGGAAGCCGCGATGACAGCGAAACCCCAGCTAACGCTATCGGTCATCATGGCCGCTTACAATGAGCGCCAGTTCATTGAAGAAATTCTGCGGCGCGTGCAAGCGGTGAGCCTGGTGCACGAAATCGTGGTTGTCGACGATGGCTCGAGCGATGGCACGCGTGAATGGCTCGCGGAGATGCACCGGCGGCAGCAAGGCGGCGAGGCCGAAGCGGAAATCCTCGACGGCGAGGCACTGCTGAAGCTGGGGCAGATCCGGTTCCTTTTTCAGGAGGGCAACCAGGGGAAAGGAGCGGCGCTGCGGCGAGGATTCGCTGAGGCGCACGGCGACATTTTGCTGGTGCAGGATGCCGACCTGGAATACGACCCGCGGGACTATGCCAAGCTGCTGGAGCCGATTCTGGACGGGCGCGCGGACGTGGTCTATGGATCGCGATTTCTAGGCGGGCCGCAACGAGTTCACTTCTTCTGGCACTACGTTGGAAACAAGTTTTTGACTCTGCTGTCGGACATGCTCACCAATCTGAAAATCACGGACATGGAGACTTGTTATAAAGTTTTCCGGCGCGAGGTAATCGGCGGCATGCGGCTGCGCTCGAATCGATTTGGCTTCGAGCCGGAAGTCACGGCGCGGATCGCCAAAGGGCGCTGGCGAATTTACGAAGTGCCGATCTCTTATGCCGGCCGCTCCTACGAAGAAGGCAAAAAGATCACGTGGCGAGACGGCGTGACGACGTTTTTCGCCGTTCTGCGATATCGTTTCTTCGATTGAACGTCCGCGCCGGAGTGAATTCCAAACGGAATATTCAAATGTGTGTGAGCGCGCCGGTGATTTTTGTGCGGCGGAGCGCCCAGGCAAATACCAGAAAAGAAAGCGGCAGAAGGATGGCGGCGAAAATTAGCAAAGCAATGAGGGAGGGCCAAAGCTCGCGAAATGCCGCTCCACCCAGGAGCGCGGCGCGAATGCCTTGCAGCGAATAGGTGAGGGGAATCAATCGCGCAACGGCCTGCAAGTATCCGGGCAGAACGGAGACCGGATACATCATTCCGCCAGCCAAGCCAGAGATGCCGAGGAGGAACCACTTCGCAGGATTGCCCCGCTTAAACAGCAGCAAGTAGCTGGTAGACAGCACGCCCAGGCCGGAAAAAGCGAGAATCGAGGCGACCAAAACGAGGATAGCGCCCAGCCAATTCGCTCCACGCAGGGAAAAACCAAAGAGCAAGATACCCCAAGCAAGGTAAACGAAGGTGCGCAGAACCGTGGAGACGAACGGATAGATCAGCGAGCCAATTAACATCACAGGAAGGGAAGTTTGGGTGACGAGTAAAGCTTCGAGGGTGCGATTCTGGCGAGCGTCTTCGAGCGTTTTGTCGAAGGAATCGAGCGCAACGCCGAGGTAGTCAAAAAGCGCGAAGCCAATCAGAGCGAAAGCAAAATAATTTCCTCCTTGCGGGAGCCCGCGGGTGAGTTCGGGGCTCTGCACGAAGCGGGAAAGATAGTAAAAAGTGGCGACGCCGAAGAGAGCTTCAAAAATTTGCAGGATAAAAGCGCCGCGATAGCCACGGGCGATGGCGAGGTCGCGGCGAAAAAAGGCGTAGAGTTTTTGCAATGTGCGAAGAGGGCTCATGAGGTTGGCGCGGAAGCGGCGTGCGGAGGCGTGAGAGCCCTGACGGCGTCTTCCAAGCGGCTGGTTTTCGTCGCGAGGCAAAGATTTTTCGCGGTATCGATAGCGCGAATCTCGCCGTGGTCAAGCAGGATGACGCGGTCAGAAAGCTCCTCGACCTCGGCGAGAGAATGCGAGGCGAACAGGAGCGTGGTGCCGCGGAGGCCGAGGATTTCAGTTTTGAGGAAATGTCGGAATTCCGTGGCGGCGAGCGGGTCGAGGCTTCGCGTGGGCTCATCGAGCAGAAGGACAGAAGGGCAATGAACCAGCGCGCGGGCGAGGCCGAGGCGTTGCAGTGTTCCGGTGGAGTAGGTGCGAGCCTGGCGGTCGAGTGACTCGTGCAAACCGAGAAGGTCAGAGAGTTCGCGGATTCTTTTCGCGATTTGCGCGCTTGAAAGATTGTTCAAGGCGGCGAACAAGCGAAGGTTGTCCCGGCCGGTGAGCCGTCCGTAAAAACCTTCCTCGACTCCGGTGTCGTAGCCGATGTGACGGCGTGCGCCGGCGGCATCACGTGCGACGTCGGCGCCGCAGATTTCAGCGCGACCGTGGGTCGGGAGGAGCAGAGTGGCCAGCACACGCAGGAGGGTGGATTTGCCGGCGCCGTTTTCACCGACCAAGGCGAGGGCCTCGCCCGGCTCGGCGAAAAAGGAGATTGCCGCGAGGGCGCGCAACGTTGGACGCGCGATGGGTTGTAATAAGGCGCGCCATCCCGAACGCGCGGGAGGAAAATACTTTTCAAGTTCTTCGACGACAATGGCGTAACGCGGCACGAATGCTGGTTATAACCGAATTGGGCTTGCGGAATCCAGTTGCCATTGCCTGTTCGCGCGGGATGCCTGTACAATCATGGTCGTAGAATTAAGGTTCGGTTCCGGCTCCTCCCAGCCCGTAGATAGCTGATCCGCAGATTGAGCTGGCAATGTCTGAGACACACGCCAAGCTTTGCAGCGAAACCATCGTCGTCGCAAGCAAGGATCAAGTATCCTGCGATCTGGGCGACGAGGCAGCCATTCTCGGCATGAAGAATAGCGTCTATTACGGCCTGGATCCGGTCGGGGCGCGCATATGGCGTTTGCTGCAGCGGCCGAGAAGCATCGGGGAAATTTGCGAAGCCATCGTGGGAGAGTATGACGTCACCGCGGAACGCTTCGAGGGCGATCTGATCAAACTCCTGCAACAAATGCTCCAGGAAGGCTTGGTGGAACTAAGCCGCGGAGCAACCAGCGAGCCAGAATCCTATGTACGCGAAATGTAGCCAGTGCTTGGCCAGCCGGCTCTTTTTTCATTTTGAATTCACCCGCCACGCAAGCAGAATGCACCAAGAACTTTCACGGGAAGCCAGATGATCCCGGCCTGGCGGAGGTTCCGGAAACTTCCGCGGCTTGAGCGCAGCATGTTTTTTCGCGCAGTTTTTCTGCTGCCGGTGACGACGTGCGCGCTTCGCTGCATTGGCTTGCAGAAGACCAAGCGGCTGATGGACTCGTGGCAGAAGCGCGATGCCACGCGAGCCAGGGACGATGTAGCGGAAGAATGGCGCATCGCGCACGCGGCGCGGAGGATGACGGAGGCTGCGTCGCAACATGGAGTGGTACGCGGAAGCTGTCTTTCCAAGTCGATCGTCCTTGAGCATTTGCTGCGCCGGCAGGGCTGGGACGCGATAGTGCACGTCGGAGGACGAAAAGAAGGCAGGTCGTTTGAAGCGCACGCGTGGGTTGAGCTGGACGGCAGAGTTGTCAATGATTCCGAGGACGTGCGAGGGCGTTTTGCACCGTTTGAAGGCCAAGTCAGCGGCGCAATGAACGGGGAAAAATGAGCGGGATCGCCGGCATCGCGCGCGCTGACGGCAAACCCGTGGATCGTGAACTGCTGCAGCGAATGGCGCGATGGCTTTCGTTCCGCGGTCCAGACGCGCAGCAGGTCTGGACTGATGGCGCCGTCGGACTGGGACATGCCGCACATCTTATACGCGGCGACAGCGCGCGCTCTCTCCAACCCGAAAGCCTTGGCACTGGCACGTGGATTACCGCCGACGTGCGCTTGGATGCGCGGGAAGAGCTGATCGCGGAGCTTCGCGGGCACGGGCAGGATGCCCGCATCCGGTGCAGCGACGCGCAACTGCTGCTCCACGCCTACGATGCCTGGGGAGAAGAGTGCCTGGGCCACCTGATGGGCGATTTTGCGTTTGGCCTGTGGGATGCGCGGCGGCGGCAACTGTTTTGCGCGTGCGATCATTTCGGAATCAGGCACCTGTATTTTTCCCAGAGCGATTCCTATTTTATTTTCAGCAATACGCTGGATTGCGTGAGGTTGCATCCTGACGTCTCCGACCGCTTAAACGACGCGGCAATCTGCGATTTTCTCCTGTTTGGAATGAATTACGAGGAAGGGACAACTTCGTTCGCTGATATCAAGCGGCTGCCGCGAGCGCATTGGTTGCGGTGGCCGGCGAACGGCCTGGAGATTCGAGAATATTGGCGGCCGCCGACGGACGGGGAGATTCGGTACAAGAAACGGGAAGAATATATTGAGCATTTCAACGATTTGCTGGGTAAGGCGGTGGCGGACAGGATTCGCGCAGACAGCGCGGGCATTTTGCTCAGCGGGGGCCTCGATTCTTCGTCCGTGGCGGCGGTTTGTCACGAGACAGGAGCGAGACAAGGCCATCCGAAGGAACTGCATGCTTTCACGGTAACCTGTGAGAATTCGGCTGGCAGTGACGGACCAGCAGCAAGGACGGTCGCGAATGCGCTGCAGATTCCGATCCATTGCTCGAGTGTAAGCAATACGCCGCTTTTTGGAGGCTGGGACTCCGATGGGGCGCATTGGCCTGAGCCGGTCGATCATCCGCTTGCCGCAGGCATGCTGCCGCAATTTCGGGAAATTGCCGGGTATGTTTCGGCGCTTCTTTCGGGCGAGGGCTGCGACAACTTGATGATTTGCGAGCCGGGGCAACACTTGCGGCGGCTTTGGCGGGCAGGAAGGCGCTCGCGGGCCACCTTCGACGCCGCGGAGCATGCGGTGGCGAGGTTCCAGGCACTGGATGGTTTGCGAGGACCGTTTCGGCGCATTTACAGGTCGCTGCCGGTGGACGCATTGAGATCTTCGTTTCCGGAATGGATCAGTCCTGAGCTTGCGGAGCGACTGGGCTTGAAGGAGCGATGGTCGAATCCCATGGTGGGAATTCCGTGGAATGAGCATCCGCAGCATGCGAAGGGCTATGCCTCTCTGTTTTTGCCGCAATGGAAGTACATGTTCGAACGGCAGGATCCTGCTTACACGAGATCCGCAGTTGAGGTGCGCTACCCATTTCTGGATTTGCGCCTCGTGGGATACTTGCTGGCGATTCCGGCAATGCCGTGGTTCTTTCGCAAATTCCTGCTGCGCGAGGCCATGCGCGGGCGGCTTCCGGAGAAGATCCGCAAGCGGCCCAAGACTCCCGTGTGTCAGGATCCTTTGGTCGAGGCATTGCGGCGCTCCGAAACATTCGATTTTTCAAGGGAGAGGCTGACTGGAGAAATGGACCGATACGTTCACCGGGACGCGGTCGAGTCGCCATGCGGAGAAAGGAATTCTGAAGCAGCAGAGATGAAAGTCCGGCCGTGGTGCTTGAATTTCTGGCTAGAAGGGCTGCGGAAGGAGCAGCCCGTCCCGGCTAGAATGCGTCTTGGAGGCAAATGAGTTTTGCTGCTGAGCGGTGAACCTCCGCACAACGTTTTGGAAAAAAGTACGTGTTTTACGCGACGCTCAGCTGCGATGCCTACAGGGAAGTATGCAAAGGGCTGCGAAGTTTTAGTTGAAGGTTGAACGGCCAGCCGGTATAAAATCCTACAGTGCAGCGCGTCATGGACAAACGGCCGGCCAATCGACGTGAGAACGAGAAGAAAGCATATCAAGCGCCTGTCCTGATCACTTATGGAACGGTTTGGGAGTTGACGCGGACCCTTGGGGCAAATGGCAGCCTGGACGGCGGCCATTTTGCCCTTCGAATCAAGACGCAAAACTAGAGTGATCTCGACGATACAGGCAATTTTGGTTCATTCGCGCACGACGTAATCCACGACCGCAGATTCCAAAAGTGAAACCTCCTCGGTTTACGTACTCCGCGTACGGCCTGCAGTTTACCTCCGATCGATCGCTTCCTGGTTTGGTTCCTCTGGATGCCACCGCTGCAAGGGCTCCCGATTTGCGCATTCAGTTAAACGAAGAGGAAGGCGTGAGCGACGAAAGAGATGCGGCGGGAGAAACACTGTGGTACACGACCGACATCAGGGATGCAAATGGCAATCCCGGTCTGAAAATATGGAAGGGGAGAAGCGAAGGAGATTTTTTTATTCGATACATTCACGGACTAACCTTTCGCGTGGATTCTGTTATTTCATGCGTGCGCGTACATCGCCTTCAGCCGATGAGTGAAGAGGACATCGCGTCGTTCTTGCTGGGACCAGTTCTGGGAATTGTGCTGCGGCTCAAGGGAGTGACCTGCCTGCACGCGAGTGCGGTCGAGATTGACGGAAAGGCGGTGGCCTTTGCGGGAGTGATGGGCGCCGGGAAATCCACCACAGCGGCAGTGTTTGCTCGGAATAGGCATTCTGTGTTGACGGACGATATTGTCGCGCTTGAAAAACGCGGACCTCTCTTCCGGGTGCATCCTGGTTATCCGTTCTTGAACCTTCTGCCCGATTCGATGGCGCTCCTGTCAGGTTCTGCGGAGGCCTTGTCATTAGCTGAGCCGGCAGTGGAAAAGCGCCAAATGATGCTGGACGGAAGTGGATTGCGCTTCCAGGAAGAAGCATTGCCGCTGGGAGCCATCTACGTTCTTGACGAACGATCCTGTGAGGCTTCCGCGACGACGGTTCATCCACTTTCTCCGAAGGAGGCGCTTATCGCGCTTGCGTCGAACACATACGCGAACAAAATGCTGGACGTAGCAATGCGAGCCAAAGAATTCCGCGAGCTGGGAGAATTGGTGAGATCTGTGCCCATCCGGCGGCTTGTGGCGCCCGCGCGGTCGCCTGACCTCGCAAATTTCTATCGGACGATATGCAAGGACGCCGGTGCGGCTATAAAATCGCGCACGAGATGACAGTCGGACGCCATTCGCGAGCGCCTTCGGGCGGCATTTTGCTCTTGCACGGTAGGAGACCTTCATAGCAGATTACAGCGATCCATGAGGTTGCTTCGGGGGTTTCTTTGGAGGATGCCAGGAAACGAGGAGCCGTTCTCGGCATTGCGGTAATCATTTTCTGCACGATCATTTATCAAGCTGCGGTTCTGTGCCTGGCGTCGCATTGGGGGCGTTCCAGCGAACTCAGCCAGCAAGTGCGCGGGGCGAATCTGGCGCCGGGAAATGCGGAAGCGTGGGATCGAATCGGAGAGGCGCTGGAGGCCAATTTCGACGCCCAGCCGGCCGGAGGGATTTCCTTTTTCGAGCGTGCAGTGAAGGCGGACCCGCGATCGGCAAGCGATTGGATGGATCTAGCGCAAGCGTATGAGGCAAGCGGAAATGCGCCACAGGCAAGCGCGGCGTACGAACAGGCGCAGCGCGATTATCCGATTTCCGCGGAGGTTTCGTGGAAGCGCGGCAATTTTCTCTTACGGCAAGGGCAAACTTCCGCGGGCTTGGAGGAAGTGCATCGGGCAGTGGTCACAGACCCGACCCTGATCCCGCTGGCTATTTCGCGAATCTGGAGCTTTGACCCGGACGTGCATGTAATCCTGAGCGACGTGCTGCCGGAAGGGCAGCAGGCTCGGTTTCAGGCGCTTGATTTCTTTGCGGCGAGGCATGAGGAAGCCGCCGCTCTCGAGACTTGGGAAAAGATCGCAGCGTTTGCGAAAACGAAACCGATCGACATTCATGATGCGTTTGCATTTATGCAGGATCTGATCGCTTCAGACCAAGCCGCGGAGGCGAAACGCGTCTGGCGCGAAGCGCTCGCAGCGTCGCGCTGGCCCGAGGCGAAGGCAACGGACAATTCTGGGGTTTGGAATGGCGGTTTCGAAGAGCCGATCGTCAACGGCGGTCTGGACTGGCGCTTCGAGCAGGCGCCGGGCGCATACATCAGCACGGATTCGAATGTTCATCATTCCGGCGAAAAATCATTGCGTGTTGATTTCACAGGGGGCGTGAACCTGAACTTCCGGAATGTTCACGAGGTTGTACCGGTCGAGCCAAGCACGCATTACGTCTTCCAGTGTTTCATGCGCACGCAGTCGATTTCGACCGACAGTGGGATGCGATTCGAGATTCTGGATTTGAACAATTACGAAGTCAGCTTCATGACGCCGGATTTGACCGGGACGAATCCGTGGACTCCGGTGCGAGCCGATGTTACGACCGGCAAGAACACGCATTTCCTCGATATCCGGTTGCGCCGATTGCCCAGCCGCTTATTCGACAATAAATTGAGCGGGACCGTTTGGGTGGACGACGTGAGTCTTTCGCAAAAGCCAGCAGCAAGCGCGGAATCTCATCCGTGAGAGCGATTCGGATCGGCATTTGCGTGCTGTCAGCGTTCGCGGTGCTCGCATTCGGCACCGTAGAAATATGGTCTGAGTCGATCCTCGAGGCTGGCGCGGCAGCGCTTTTCTTGTGGTGGGCGCTCCTGCTATTTCTCCGGCGCGACATCGAAATTCATTGGAACGCCATCTTTTGGCCGGTTCTTGCATTCATAGGAATCGCGGGCATGCAACTAGCGCTTGGAGGCACGGCCTATCCTTTTCTGACCCGCGTTGCTCTGCTGAAGATCGTGGCCTGCGCTTTGCTATTCTTTCTGTCAGTGCAATCGTTCCGCACGCGCCAAGATTTGAAATTTCTCGCGTGGTTTCTGATGAGTTTCGGCTTCGCCGTCGCGGTGCTGGGAATCGCGCAAGACTACACTTCCCACGGCTTGCTTTACTGGGTTCGACCGTTGACCGAAGGCGGAAGCCCGTTCGGGCCCTATGTGGACCGCGATCATTTCGCGGGTTTCATGGAGCTGATTGTGCCGGTAGGAATGTCTCTTATCGTGTTCCGGGGTGTGCGGCGCGAGCAGGTGGTGTTTGCAGGTATTCTAACGCTGGTTCCGATTGTCGCTTTGGTTCTGACCGTTTCGCGAGGCGGGATAGTCAGTCTTATGTTCGAGGTGGGTTTGTTGGTAGCGCTGATGAGAGTGCATCGGGCCAGATTTCAAGCTGCGACAGTGGCGGCGATCTTGCTTGCCGCGCTGGCTGTTTTGGGATGGCTCGGCGCTGGAAGGGTATTAGACCGTATAAAGACATCGTCCGTGGGTGATCTTTCGGCAGACCGGCGCGTCACTATGTTGAAAGGCGCATGGCATATGTTCTTGGATCACCCGTTGGCGGGCACGGGTCTGGGCACATTGGTAGCGGTGTATCCGAAGTACGAGACTTTTTACGATGGGAAAATTGTTGACCACGTACATAACGACTATGCTGAAGTGTTGGCAGAAACGGGGATCGCGGGAGGGCTGTGCGGGCTGATATTCCTCGGCGTGCTTTTTTGCGAATCGAGAAGGCGGCTGGCGGAGGAACAGAGCTCCTTTTCGCAAGCAGTCCATACCGCCGGGACTGTCGCGTGTGTCGGCTTGCTGGTTCACAGTCTAGTTGATTTCAATTTGCATATTCCCGCGAATGGATTATTTTTTCTGCTGCAGGCCGCTGCCGTCCTTTCGCCTGTATTTCACCGACGGAAGCAGATCTTAACCACCTGACAGGACTAGAAGACATCCGCCATTGACATTGGGAGAGACCCTCGTCATAGTTTTCGCGGGGTTACTGCATCCATGGCTTCTACAGTCCGGAAGGTTCTGGACTGCGCTCAGGCAGCGTCTGTCTTGATGTTCTTAGTTTTACTTGGGTGCGCGTGCGCGTTCAGTCAGGATAAGGTCCAGACCCCACAGCAGACGAACAATCGAATCGCCGAACTCGCGGCGGCGACTTCACCCGCCCCAACGGGGGACATTCCCATCGGCGCGGGCGATGTTTTGCATATTGACGTTTTCGAAGTTCCGGACCTGTCGCACGATGTACGCGTTGGCGAAACGGGATTGATTTCTATACCGCTGATCCCAGACCGCATTCCCGTAGCCGGGTGCACACCTTTCCAACTCGAGGAAAAGCTTGACAAGCTCTTGCAGGTGAATGGCTTAGTGGCGCATCCGCAGGTGTCCGTGATTGTCAAGGATCAGAACAGTGAGCCAATCTCGATCGCCGGAGCCGTGCGACACCCGATCGTTCTACATGAGTACCGCCCGACAACTTTGATTGAGGCGCTCGCGGAAGCCGACGGCGTTACGGACGACGCGGGCGACAACATTGTGATTGCTCGCGAGAAGGGACCGAGCGTGACCTGCGGTGAGCCGGACCCGCCGACGGACGCTTCGGCTGATCCGGAAATCATAAAAGTGAAGGTGTCTGAGCTGCTGGAAAAGGGTAATCCGGCGTTCAACGTTCCCGTTTATGGCGGTGATGTGATCACAGTACCCCGCGCTGGGATTATTTATGTGGCAGGCGCGGTGGGGCAACCTGGCGGCTATACGCTGAACGATCCGGGCGCGGCATTCAATATCATGAAAATGATTGCACTGGCCCACGGATTAACGGGAACAGCCAAAGCAAACAACACCGTGATTTTGCGGAAAGACTCGACAAGCGGCGAGACGAAACAGATTCCCATCAAACTGAAAAGAATTATGGATCGAAAGGATCCTGACGTTCGACTTTACGCGGGCGACATTTTGTACGTTCCCGACAGCGCCGCGAAACGATTTCTGGGGAGGGCGGGAGGCGCTGCCCTGGGAATCGGCACCGGGCTGGCGATTTACCGCATTCCGTGAAATGACCGAAAGGCTTCTCTGATCTGATGGACGAAGCGCCGAAACTGATTCCAGTCGAGCGAAGGAGAGATTCGCTGGCCGTAGTGTCTCCGCCGCCGGCCGCTTGGGGGCAGGCGTCACACGAAACGAACCTTCTTGATTACCTGATGGTGCTGCGCAAGCACCAATGGATGATCCTGACGTTTCTTTTGTTGGTGGTGACGATCGTCACCATTGCATCTTTCAAAATGAAGCCGGTGTACGTGGCGTCGGCGAGAGTGGAAGTGGATCCCGAGAACACGAATGCATTGCCGTTTCAGAACGGGAATTCCTTCGATGAATATGTCGACTTAGATGACTACATCGAGACGCAGACAAAAATCATTCAGAGCCAAACGCTGGCGATGGACACGATCCGCTCTCTGGATCTTCCGCGCTATCCAGAATTCGGAGGCGATCCCAAGGGGCTGGTGAACGCGGGTCCCAATGAGAAGGAGCCGCCGATCCTCGGGGACTTTCTGGGCCGGCTGACGGTGAGCCGGGTTCCCAACAGCAGACTGATCGAAGTGCAATTCGCGGCGGAAGATCCGCAGCTTGCCGCCCAGGTAGTGAATGCGCACCTGCAAAACTATCAAGAGCACAACTTCAAGAGCAGATACGACGCCACGATACAGGCTTCTGACTTTCTCTCCTCCGAGTTGGAGGAGCTGCGGATCAAAATGGAAAAATCGGACGCCGCAGAGGTCGCCTACGAAAAGCAAAACCAGATCTGGATGGTGGATGCAAATCAAAATACCACGACGCAGAAGCTGTCAGAGCTTAGCAATGCTCTTACCGCAGTTCAGACGCAGCTTGCTGAAAAAGAAGCGACGTACGATTTGGCGCATGCGGATGATGGGGGATCGCTGGCTGCAGTCGAGGGTAACCCAGCCGTGCAGGATCTGACCAAGACCAAGTCAGCACTGGATACGCAATATGCAGAAGCGCTAACGCAATTCGGTCCAAATTGGCCGAAAGTCCAAACGCTCAGGGCACAAGATGATGCTGTTGCGAAGCAACTGAAGGCTGCGAAGGCTGAAGCGGTCCGGTTGATTGACACCGAATATCACCAGATCGAGACGCGGGAAGCCCTGCTGGAGCGAGACCTTAACCGGCAAGAAGCGCTGGCAGATAACATGGCGCAGAGGCTGGTTGAATATAATATGCTGAAGCACGATGCCGAATCGAACAAGGAACTCTATGACGGCTTGCTGCAAAAACTGAAAGAAGCCGGCATTTCAGCGGGCCTTCGCTCGAGCAATATTCGAATCGTTGATCCGGCACTTGTACCATCCACGCCGGCGCGCCCACAAAAGGCGCGAAACATCTTGCTCGCATTCTTGATAGGCCTGGTCGGTGGCGTCGGTTTGGCGTTCCTGCGTGAGTATCTGGACAACACAGTGAAGTCGCCAGACGATGTGCAGAATTTGACCGGCCTGCCATGTCTCGCGGTGGTTCCGTCGTTCGCGGGCGGGACCGGCAGCCGATCGCTCGCGCGCATTTCGAAACAGGCGGGAATCAATGCGAATGGCGATTCGCGCGTGGAGCTTGTTTCATTACAGCAACCGAAGTCGCTTGTATCAGAGGCATTTCGCGCGTTAAGGACATCCTTGCTGCTGTCGCAAGCAGAGCACCCGCCCCAAGTGATTTTGGTGACCAGCGCGTTGCCACGGGAAGGGAAAACGACCTCTGCGGCGAACTTGGCGATTACCCTTGCGCAACTGGGCGACCGAACGCTACTGATCGATTCCGATCTCCGTAAGCCGGGAGTTCGACGCGCGCTGAATCTTCCCAATGGGTACGGGCACGATATCGGTCTGAGTTCCTACCTTGCCGGAGTCGCGCCACTCCACGACATCATTGTGCCGCATCCGACAGTGCCCAATTTAGATGCGATTCCCACCGGGCCGATTCCCCCAAATCCGGCGGATCTGCTTTCTTCGCACCGCATGGCGGAGGCCATTGACGACCTCCGTCAGCACTATAAGTTCGTGGTGATCGATTCGCCTCCCATTATGGCGGCGACCGATGCCGTAATTCTTTCTGCTTTGACAGACGGAGTGCTTCTCGTTGTCTGGAGCAATGAAACGCCGAAAGAAGCGTTCTCGCGCACGCGAGATTTGCTCGCAGCAGTGAAGGGGCGGTTGCTCGGCGTCGTGCTCAACGCGGTAGACTCCGGAGCGCCGGATTACTACTACTCTTATCGTTACTATCCTTATTCATATGGCTATGGCGAAGACGAGGAAGTCAAGGAAATCAGGAAGGTTCGTCACGGATCCGAGAAGATTTCTTAATTCAGGTTCGAGAGGAGATATTCATGCGTGCGCTAATCACCGGCGGAGCAGGATTCATCGGGTCGCATCTTGCAGAGGCGCTACTGGCCCGAGGCGACGATGTATTTATCCTGGATGATCTTTCGACGGGCAGCGTCGAAAATATACGGCATCTGAAGAGTTCCGCGAAGTTCCACTACGTGTTTGACGCGCTGCAGAATCGTCATCTGCTGGCAGAGTTGGTGGATGAATCAGACGTGGTGTTTCACCTCGCCGCCGCCGTGGGTGTGCGGCTGATTGTCGAAAGCCCGGTTCGCACGATCGAAACCAATGTGAACGGCACGCAGTTGGTACTCGACGCAGCGAGCAAAAAACGCAAGCTTGTGTTCACGGCCTCGACATCGGAAGTGTACGGAAAGAGCACCCACGTCCCGTTCTGCGAAGACTCTGATCTTGTTCTCGGTCCGACAACGAAGGGCCGGTGGAGCTATGCGGCGTCGAAGGCCCTGGACGAGTTCCTAGGGCTGTCGTATTGGAAAGAAAAAAAGCTGCCCGTGATTGTGGCGAGATTTTTCAACACCGTAGGCCCACGGCAGACAGGGCGGTACGGCATGGTATTGCCGAATTTTGTTTCGCAGGCGCTTTCGGGCGCGCCGATCACTATTTATGGCTCGGGAAAACAATCGCGGTGCTTTTGCCATGTACATGACGCAGTGGAAGCTATTATTCGGGTGGTGGACAGCGGGAAAGCTGTGGGGGAAGTGGTGAATATCGGTAGCGATGAGGAGGTTACGATCGAAGGGCTTGCGCAGGTGGTCAAGCAACGCGCGCAAAGCGATTCGGAGATTGTTTATGTTCCCTATGACCAGGCGTACGAGCCAGGCTTTGAAGACATGCTGCGGCGTGTACCTTCGCTCAAGAAATTGGCGATGATGACGAAGTTTTCTCCGCAGATCCCACTCCCTGCCATTGTAGACAGCGTGATTGCGCATTTCCGAGGGAGACGTGAAGCGTTTGCTGCCGACACCGAATCGCAAATCGCGTTACTCGCGAGAACGGCAAACCAGGCTAGGGGAACGGTCGCCCCATAAAATCAATTGACCCCGACGGGACCGCTATGCCACATCAGAACGCCTCATCGATTGTGGCGGCCGAATCATTCGTATACTCCGGGACTGAACTGGACGCTATGGCGGAGGCGCGCAACTACTGTCGCTGGATCATGCGGTACTTCGCTCCTTACTTAGGCAAGCGCGTTGTCGAAATTGGCGCGGGGACGGGGACCTTTTCCGATCTCCTGCTCAATAGCGAACGCACTGTGGACCTGGTTCTCTTCGAGGCGGCGCATAATCTATTTCCGCTACTTCACCAGCGGTTTGCCGATCGCAATGTACGTTTGCATTGCGGGGCCTTTGATCCTTTGGCACTCGACGGTCCTGTAGATTCCATCGTGCTAGTGAATGTTCTCGAGCACATTTTGGATGATGCCGCACTTCTGTCGCAAATACACCAATCTTTGCGTCCCGGCGGCAGCCTGCTCCTTTTCGTTCCTGCGTTGGCGTGGAACTATGGCTCGTTGGACAAGGCGTTTGGACACTGCCGCCGTTATAGCAAGCGAGGTCTAGCGCAGAAACTCGAGGGTGCCCAGCTGCGCGTGGAACTTATACATTACGTCAATATGATGGGCATAGCGTCTTGGTTCTTTGCAGGGAGAATCCTGCGGCAGGCTACGCTGAAGCCTGCGCAGGTGCGCTGGTATGACCGCTGGGTTGTTCCTTGGAGTTTCAAGCTCGAGCAGATTTGTGAGCCGCCGTTGGGCCAAAGCCTCTTGGTAGTGGCTGTAAAGTGATCCCTGTGAATCCGAGATACGCGGGCCGCGACGATGGAATCCTTAACTGAGTGAAGGCGAGTCGGCCGGGGACAAGCCCAAAGAGAAGAAATGAACAGTCTGAACCCACATGCGAATGGAAGCCGGCGCGTCCGAGATGCGATTGTGATGTCGGGTTGGACTTGGGA
>JBAQYT010000135.1:0-68025 GCA_049787175.1 Candidatus Acidiferrales bacterium
TTGGCCGCGAAGGGCAAGGGGCGCAGGCCTGGAGCACGTACTGGTTTACCACGAAGGACAAATTGCAATTCAGTTTCCGCCACCAGAAAGTGAGCCAGCAGTTGGTTCCTTTCGGAGGCACTCTGACGGATGGTGGCGTCAGCGCGGATTTTTGGGTTGGTTCTCAGGTGAGCATATCACCGGCGGTTCAAGACGAGAAATGGGATTTCCCTGTGTTGGCGCCAACGAGACAAACAGACGTGACTGTGTCGGTGCAAGTGACGTACTGGCCGAAGCGAGCCGGCGGAGAAGGAACACGTTGAAAAAATTGTCAATTTCCGTTTGATCGATAAATCCTGAGGATATTCTAAAGCTGAGAAGAAATTTGCCAGTCTGATGACGAAAACAGGAAAAACGGATATCGAACTCCAGCCGGTTCCGCAACTACTGCTAGAGCCGGTTGATGATCAAACTGTACGGGAAGTCCGTGAGCGCCGTGCGGCCACGGTTCGCTTGCTATGGGAAAACCGTCGCTTCTTGCTGAAAACGACATTGGCGTGCCTAGTCATTTCGATAGTCCTGACATTCGTCATCTCCAAACGGTACACATCAACAGCTCGATTAATGCCTCCTGACCAATCTTCAGGCCAGGGCACCGCTGTGCTGGCTGCTCTAGCCGGTCACGCGAGTGGAAGTTTGGGTAGTTTGGCCGAGAACGCCCTTGGACTAAGCGCCAATGGCGATCTGTTTGTGGGCGTACTCAGCAGCGACACTGTGGAAGATCGTATCATTCAGAAATTCGCGCTCCAGAAAATCTACCGAGATCGATATATCGAGGATGCACGCAAGGATTTGGCCGATCACACCACCATCTCTGCGGATTCTAAGAGTGGAATTATCACCATAGAAGTAACCGACCATAACGCAATGAGAGCGGCCGGTATGGCACAGGAGTACATCAACGGGTTGAATTGGGTGGTCACGCATCTTGATACATCTTCCGCCCACCGCGAAAGGGTGTTCCTTGACCAGCGTTTAACGCAAGTGAATGCGAGTCTGGAAACTGCCGAAAAGCAATTCAGCCAATTTGCAAGTCAGAAAGGCGCGGTTGATATTTCAGAGCAGGGCAAAGCAATGCTTACGGCAGTGGCCGGTCTGCAGGGTCAATTGATTGCAGCGGAGTCCGAACTCGAAAGCTTGCGGCAGGTTTACACCGATAACAATGTGCGTGTTCGTTCGATGCAAGCCCGCGTAAATGACGTCCGTCAAGCACTTCAGAAATTTGGTGGTAAAAACATAGATGAAAATACTACAGCCGAGCAGCTCTACCCTTCGCTCCGGGAACTTCCGCTGCTGGGAGTGGAGTATGCGGACCTGTTACGCCGCACCAAAGTTCAGGAAGCTGCCTTTGAAGTACTCACACAAGAAGACGAAATGGCAAAAATAGAAGAAGCAAAAGAAGTCCCCAGCGTTAAGGTGCTCGACGCGCCTGAGGTAGCACAGAGAATATCCTTTCCGCCGCGGCCGCTGTTCATATCCCTAGGTACGCTGCTTGGTTTTGCGATCGCAGTGGCCTGGGTCCTGGGCCTGTCAACTTGGAAACTAGTTGATGCAAGTGATCCTCGTAAGGTCACGATCCAGCGGATTTGGAAAGATGTACATGCCAGCGTGCGGCGAATTTCGAAAAACGGTTCGTCGAATGAGGCCGAGCATTGAAAGTCAATTGCTTTGGTTTTGTGATCCGTGCTGTGCGCATTGATGCCGGTGATATAGACCTAATCTGTTGTCATAATAATTAAATGAGCTGTGGCGCGTTGTGTAGGTGCGGTCACTTTTCTCGAATGGGCGGGGTCGCAGCGTTCTCGAGATAACTTTAGCCGATCTGATGGATGGCAAAATTCAAACACTGAAAGGGAATCAAGGGTCACCACTCCGTGTGATCTTTCGCGGCTCTGTCTGGTTCGGTCTGGCTATCCTGCTGAATAGGATCCTTCCCGGCATCTTGATCATTATTTTGGCTTGGTGGCTGGAGCCGAGGCAGCTGGGTATCATTTCATTCGTTCTGGCCTATTACAGTATATTGCTTCCCGTGGCCGATTGGAGCATCTCTTACGTGCTCCAAAAATTAATTCCCGAAAATAGATCGCAGGCAAAACAAATTTATTGGACTGCCGTGCTCTTGCGCTTGGGGGTCTCGATTTTCTTGGGCTTAGTTTGCTGGGGGCTGGATGTCACGATGGGAGTTTTTCATGGGTACGGCTTATATCTAGCTTTTCTGCTTGTGGCTTCGGTTTTCGGGACTGTAGTCTATGCTCACAATGCGTTGGGAAATTTTGCTAAAGGTAGTCTGTACAGTATTGGTTTGTACACCCTTTGGATAGGGATTGCAGTGGCTCTTGTAAAGGCCGGAATGCCCATTTCAGGGCCGTTGCTCGGATTATTTCTCTCGTTCATAGTTCTTGGTATTTACGCTTCGCTGCTCGATCCAGCTATTCGTGGGAATGTTGTTTTCCTTCCGAAAGTTGCGGTTGAAATTATTCGATTTGGGTTGTGGGCTACGCTGGCCGTAGTTTTGAGCGGTTTTGCCGGTCAAATTGGGATTCTCATTGTCGATTACGTAAACGGAGATGCTGCTGCCGCTGTTTTCAAGATGGCAACAACTTTCGGAATAGTGCCTGCGTTGCTTGGAATGATCGTGGTTCTTCCTCTCATGCCAGTGGCACGGGAAGGAATTCTCAACGGGCACGACATTGCCGTCAGCTTAGTTCTTCCCATCACGCGGTATCTGCTTATGTTAGGGCTACCGATTACGGCCGCAGGCTTAGTATTGGCGCCGGAGGTTATCGCAACATTTACGCGACACAGTTATGCTGGGGCTATATGGCCGTTGCGAATCTTGCTTGGCGCAAATCTTTTGCGGGCATGGATGACCGCTGCTTCTGGAGTCTTGTTCGTCGGCGAAGGTCTTCGCGCACTAGCCAAGATTTATGGAGCCATGGTGACGATTACGTTGATCGCAGGCGTGTTTCTTGCCCGGCGCTGGGCGATCAACGGTATGGCCATTGCGCAGCTTATGTCATGGACTATGGGAGCGATACTGATGTGCGCGTTCTTCCGGCGCAGATCATCCATGCGGCTGGAATGGAAGCTCTATCTGCGGCATGGTTGTTCCGCGTTGATCATGGCGGGGGTCGTGTATTTCGGTACGCGAGTTTGCCACACGGCTTTCGAACGGTTAATACTGGGAGGCTGCATTTCCGCAACCGTGTATCTGGCGCTCCTGTGGTTGCAGCGTGACTCCTCGTTGCTCAGCGCCGCAAGGGTCCTGCGAAATTGGGCTACAGGCTGATTATGGCTATAAGTACTGCACCATCCGTCATCTTACAGCCACGGCTGTCGGTCTGCAGTTTGCAAATTCAGCGACTGGTTGGCAGGGTACAGAAATGAAATTCGCCCATTCGCTTCCCAAAGCACAGTTCGTCGGCTCAAGGAATGAAAGTATTCTGCGATATTGCGCGGGGAAAACCGTCTTGCACCTCGGATTCGTCGATGAAGGATTACTTGAGGATCGTTTGCGAGAACAAAGCTGGTTGCACGCGCGACTTGCACAGGTCACCCGGAAATTGGTAGGCGTTGATGTGTCTGCGCAGGGTGTCAATCGCGCCCGCGAGCTTGGATACAATGACTGTTACGTAGGCGATGTAGAGAAGCTTTCCGCCGTACCATTTCCGCGTTTGGACTACGATATCATATTGGCGCCCGATATCATCGAGCACCTCGCGAATCCCGGGCTGTTCTTATCCGAACTTCGCCAAATTCTCACCGATAGCATGGTTGTGCTGGTTACCACGCCTAATGCCCTTTCTATTAGAACATTTTTCTATCCTTTGTCGGGCACTGAAGTGGTTCACCCAGACCACAACTTTTACTACTCGCCAACAACGCTTCCAACCTTGCTGAAGAAACATGGGTATAAAATCGAGCATTTAGCCCTTTATTCAAGTTTTTGGAAGCCAAATTTCAGGGATCGGCGAAGCATTACAGAAAATTTTCTGAAGGGAATTTATCTGCCGATGGACATTACACTTCGCTATTTGCTTATTCCGTTTTTTCCTTACTTCAGCGACGGAATGATGCTTTATGCCAAAAAGAATAGCGAAGGACTTGCGTAGTAACTGTGCCAAATCAGAGAAGTAAGTAAGAAAAAACACGTTTCGACATCCCGTAGATGAGCATAGAAACTCCACGCATATTGGAGCAGCAAACGCCGCGTTTACCGATCTCGGCCTTCGGGGCGCTCGCGGCCGTTGGCGTCATCATCGCAATCATGGTAGGGCTAACAAGGCCGGAAATCATTGACTTTGCCAGTCCAGACACCTTCGCATACACAGCTCAGCCGATGGTGTGGATCTTTGGCGCAGCAACGCTTTTACCTTGCCTGGCGTATGCTCGCAATGCTGGCACATCCATTCGGTTTGGTCTCCTGCTTTGGTTCGTTCTCGGAACCATCACTTTCACAAAGGATTTCTCGTACATTCGCCTGCCAGGCGAGCCGATCTTTGTCACCGATGTTCTCTTAGCAGTGCTTATCCTTTCCCTCATAATCTTCAATCCGAGGCTGAGAACAAATCTTCGTTCAACAGCGGGAAAGTTCTTGCTGTGTTATCTTGGAATAGGCGCGTTCACGTTATTCCGCAGCGTGCTTGCTGGACATCCTGTATTACTTAGCCTAAGGGATGCAGCGATTACTTGGTATGCCTTATTCTTCCTTGTTGGCTACCTATGCGCCTGCGACCCCCGCAAGCTGCTTTTGCTCGGTAAGATATTCTTCCTGGGCAGTGCTCTCACAAGCGTGGTTGCAATCTTCTATTTCCTGCATTATCCGCAGTATGGATATGGAGTCCATCTTACGCCGGGTGGCATTTACGCAACTGCTGCACTAGGTGTGCTTTTAGTAGGCTTTGAAAATGGATTTATTCATAAGGGTTTGTGGACTTATGGATTGGCCTTCCTGTTTGCGATTGGAGTGTTGCTCTCAGATGCCCGGACAAACTATCTCGCCCTTTGCCTAATGTTGGTCGCGGCATTTCTGTTTGTACCCAAAGCGCGCAGGAGAAGAAGACTGAGAGCGCTGAAGCCGCTACTCCGCGGCGCTATAGTTCTAACACTTCTGGTTGTTATTCTCTCTGCCACGCCAGTTGCGCACAAATTTGTCACGGCGGGTCTTAAAATGGCCTATCAAGGACTATTCACGCCGAAACAGGACCCTGATGCGATGTGGCGTTTAGCTGCATGGGTAACAGCAGTCGATATTTTCCTTAGGCAACCTGTCTTGGGCGTCGGTTACGGTAGCCCTTTCCGGTTTGAATTCCAATTAAATGCCAAGTCCCGCAAGATAAACGTGGATGCAAAGCCGCACAACACATATCTCACGGTGTTATATCAGATGGGGTTGATTGGTATCTTACCTCTATTGGCCATTCTGCTTTACTTTTTCTTCCGCGCTTTCAGCTATCTTCGTGGGGCTTTATTCAATGACGCTCCATGCCTCCTCGTTACGATTTTTCAGATTGTCTTAGTCACTTTGGGAATGTTCAATCTCGTTTTGGAGACGCCATTCTACGGTTCGATTTTTTGGCTGAACTTGGGTATAGGTTTTTGGTTAATAGAAAGGAAGGTGAACTTGCAACCATCCGCTGGTCAATTAATGGCGAGGCTATGGTGAGCAGGATGGTCAGCTTGCGTCTGCGACATTTACATGCACTTACAGTTTCACGTGAGGTTTTGCAGCACACCGCTAGTCGTGGAGGGCTGCTGAAAAGCTTTGGGCGAGGAACGAAGAATGCAGAAAGAAAGAGTAACGCGGCTTCTGCTTGTAGGTCCAACTCCACCTCCTTATAACGGGATGAGTGTGGCTACGGAAATGGTAAAGAGGGCGCTTCACGGGGTGATTGACTGTATTCATTTGGATACAGCCGACCGTCGTGGACTTGCGAATGTAGGTAAACTCGATTTCACGAATGTATTTCTTGCACTTTTTCACGGAATGAAATTTTTATGGATTCTGCTCAGCGATCGGCCTGCCTCGGTCTACGTACCAATCTCACAGTTATGGCTTCCTTTTCTCAGAGATTGCTTGTTTCTGGTTCCTGCGAGGCTATTGAATCGGGACGTTATTATTCATCTTCATGGGTCATATTTTCGGCGGTTTTATATTCACACTTCCCCGATAATGCGTGCCATAGTTCACTATGCGCTGGGGAATGTGATGATTGCCATCGTCCTGGGCGAGAACGTCGCAAATGTATTTGATGGCATTCTTCCGCCAGACAGGATTCGCATCATTCCGAATGGAGTTCCGGATACGCTGTCAGGGCAAGCAGCCAAAAACGCAAAGCAAACGAATGGGTTCGCGCCAGTGGTGCTCTACCTGAGCACGCTCGCGGCTGGCAAAGGTTTTTCGGACATTCTTCGTGCACTACCGGGAGTACGAGACCGAGTTGGCTCCGTTCGTGCTGTGTTCGCAGGAGAATGGTATTCGAGGCAGGATAAAGATATGGCTGACGAGCTCATTGAGAGTCTAGGTTTGCAAGCAGTTGTGGAGTTTACAGGACCCGTCGATCCCGAGCAACGGGCCCAACTCCTGGAAAAAGCTAGCGTGTTTGTCCTTCCAAGCAGGAATGAAGGCCAGCCGTACGCTATTCTGGAAGCTATGGCGGCCAGACTACCAATTATTTCAACCAAAATCGGCTGCATTCCCGAAACTGTACGCGATAACGTAGAGGGATTTCTGATCGAGCCAGGGGACATTGAGACGCTGGCTAGAAAAATCTCTGATCTCTTACTTGACCCACGTCTGCTCCAAAGAATGGGGGAGGCCAGCCGGCGAAGATTTCTCGACTGCTATACATACGAGAGATTTGCGGAAAAGATAAGAGCTGTTTTCGCGAGCCCGGCGCGGACTCCCTGTTTATCTGACAGCACAGGAGAATTGTGAATAATCCCGACACCGCTATAAAAACAGTGAATGGCAGTGAGCCAGGAAAAGCCAGCAACTTCCGGCGGGAGAGAATTCCCACAAGTCTTCGAAACATCTATTTGTTCTTTCAAGGATGTTTCGCACCAAAGAGATTTAGATTGCTTTACCGTTCCCTCGGACTAGACGGGCACACCAGGGTCTTGGATCTTGGCGGTACCAGTCAATATTGGAATTTGGCGCAACGACTTGGTTTCCCAGTCCCAAGGGTGACCATTGTGAATACCACCGATCCCGAGGATTCAACGTCAAATCGGCTGTCCTGGGTAAAAGCGGACGCGAGGAGGGTTCCTTTTAAGGACTTTGCTTTTGATGCAGTCGTGAGCAATTCCCTGATCGAACATCTTGGTGATTATGGGTCTCAGCAAGAGTTTGCCAATGAGGTTCGCCGCTTGGCACCGAATTACTTTGTACAGACTCCTAACCGGAATTTCCCGGTTGAGCCACACTTTTTGGGGCCCTCCGTTCATTGGCTGCCCAAGAGCGTACAACGAGCAACTATACGGAATTTAACCTTGTACGGAATACTGAGCAGGCCGTCACCCCGTGAGGTCGAAGAATTCCTTTCCGAACTGAGGCTGCTGACGAGACGTGATATGGATAACCTATTTAGTGGTGCACACATCATTAGCGAGAAGTGGCTGGGAATGAACAAATCAATCATCGCGTGTTCGGCTCAAAGTCGGCATGAATAGGCTGCTCATCTCGGCACAACCGCACGGGAATCTGCCGAAGAAATGACGTGAGTTTCTATAGTGATTAAGAACGGGGCGCGATTGCCCTTTTTTAAATCAGTTGCGGGCGAGGGGTAAGAAAATTACTCACACAATGGGCGATTTGAAACGATGACCTATCTCGGCAAGAAAAATGTCGTCGGAATTATGATCGACGCACTCGATTATGAGGGAGCCATCAATGCAATAGTAGGAGCAGCCAAGGAACGCCGCGGATTTGCAGTATCCACAGCGGCGGTGCATGCCGTGATGGAAGGCGTGCTTAATCCGGAACACAAATTCCGTTTAAATCATCTCGACATGATAGCCCCAGATGGGCAACCCGTCCGGTGGGCGCTCAACCTGCTGCATGGATCAAAATTGTGCGACAGAGTGTATGGGCCGAAGCTCACGCTTAAGCTTTGCGCTCGAGCAGAAGCAGAGAAACTTAATGTCCTTTTTTATGGAAATACCACCGAAACATTGAACGCTCTTCGCGAAAAACTCATGCAAATGTTTCCTCGCTTGCGCATTGTTGGCATTTTGCCTTCGCAATTCCGAAAACTCAGCTTAGACGAACGAGATGAGATCGGCCGCCGGATTCGTGACACGGGTGCCTCGATTGTCATCGTTGGATTGGGTTGCCCACGTCAGGACAGCTGGTCTTACGAATACCGCGATATTCTCTCCGTACCTATCATTGCAGTAGGAGGCGCTTTTGGAGTTATTGCTGGCAACGTTGCCCAAGCACCAAAGTGGATGCAAGACCGCGGCCTTGAATGGCTGTTTCGCCTTTTTTGCGAGCCGAAACGCCTTTGGCGTCGCTACATTTTGTTGAATCCTGTTTACGCTGTTTTGGTGGCCTTGCAAGCATCCGGCCTTCTAAAATTCCAAACTGAAGGCAAGCAGCCCACGGCAGAATTGAGGTACGGGTGAAGCTGTGATTTTGTTTATCCCTTAGCTGGGAAAAAGAGACGCCATACAAATCCCATGTCTATTTTCAGGGAGTAAATGCGAATGCCTAATATTTTGGTCACTGGTGGAAGGGGCTTCATAGGAACAAATCTAATGAATGAACTGCGATCTCGTGGGCACAGCGTCTGGACATGCGACATCCTACAGGGACATGACGACAAGCATTATAAGGCCGACGTTGCCGCTTTTCGCCAAATGGAATCTATTTTCATGAAGCAGTCCTTCGACTACGTCTATCACTTGGCGGCAGAGTATGGCCGATGGAATGGGGAAGATCACTATGAGAACCTCTGGCGAACGAATGTGGTTGGAACAAAACACTTGCTTCAACTGCAGGTGCACTATAAATTTCGAATGGTGTTTTTTAGTAGCGCTGAAGTTTACGGCGACTACAACGGGCTAATGACCGAAGATCTCTTGGACAAGATACCCATCAAGCAAATAAACGATTATGCAATCACGAAATGGGCGGGTGAACTGCAGTGTTTGAATGCCGCAGAGATGTTTGGAACAGAGACTGTACGTGTCCGTCCTGTCGGCTGCTATGGTCCTCACGAATACTACAGCCCCTATCGTGGCGTTATTCCGATATTTACGTATTCCTGCCTAAAGGCCAAGCCATTCAAAGTGTACCGCGGCCATCAGCGTATTTTTGACTTTGTGGAAGATACTTGCCGGACCTTCGCGAATATCGTCGACAATTTTATTCCAGGTGAGGTTTACAACGTTGGCAGCAAAGAAGATTGGACCACTAGCATTGAGGAGCTCGCTAGCGTTATCCTCGAAGCGACTGGCGCTGCCCCGAAACTTGCACAATATGAGGGCAGTGAGCAATTCACCACCCGCGTAAAGGTAGTCGATTTCAGTAAAGCACGAAGAGATCTGCACCACGATCCACAAATCGATCTCCGTAGCGGGGTACGAAAATATGTATCGTGGATGAGATCGGTTTACGAGGCTTAATCATCGTCTGATTAATACGGAGAAAAATGCATGCAGGCATATCATGACAATATTCGCGACAAGGTAGTTCTAATTACCGGCGGCGCAGGGTCCATCGGCAGCAATCTGGCTCGCTCGGTTGCTGAACTCGGAGCAAGGGCTGTCATCATCTTGGATGATCTTTCGGCTGCTTACAAATGGAATATTCCAAGCCTGCCGAACATTCTTTTTGTCGAAGGCAGTGTCCTCGATGAGACGGCGCTCAAACGCGTATTTGCGGAAAAGCCCCAGATCATCTTTCATCTCGCTGCATTTTTCGCGAACCAGAATTCTATCGATTATCCCGAAAAAGACTTGCTCGTGAACGGGATGGGAACACTCCGCGTCTTTGAATATTGCGCTCTCGCAGGCGTCGACCGCGTCGTTTATGCCTCGTCGGGCTGCTCCATTTATGGGAGCGCTTCTCCATTGCCTCTTTGCGAAGATTTCATGTCTATGCATTTGACGTCACCTTATCAGATAACGAAAATGCTCGGAGAGCTCTACGCTAATTTCTTCCATCACCATAGCGGACTGCCAGTAGTGAAGGCACGCTTGTTCAACTCGTACGGCCCCGGCGAAGTCCCAGGACAATACCGAAACGTGATTCCGAATTTCATTTTTCGGGCGCTTCTCAAGCAACCGTTGCCATTCACGGGGAGTGGCGACGAAACAAGAGATTTTACGTATGTAATGGATATTGTAGATGGTTTACTACGGGCGGCCTATTTTGAAATGGCCGTCGGCAAAGAAATGAACATTGCTTCGGGGAAAGAAATTAATATCTTAAAAATGGCGGAGCTTGTTAACGACCTTACGGGGAATACAGCTGGTATCTGCAGAGCGAAACCGAGGGTTTGGGACACAAAAAAACGCTTGCTCGCGTCCATTGGCCGCGCGGAGGAAATGATCGGTTATCAGCCAAAAATGGACTTCGAAACGGGCCTGAGAAACACTATTGAATGGTTCCAAAGCCACATGGATGAAATTATTAGCTGTGCGGGATTCCCTCCGGGTATGTCATCGGCGGCTCGGCCTTTACAAGAACTCTCTCCCGCACTGTCGCGTTAAAACTTTACCAGGATCTCAGCACCATCTTAAGCGACGGAGAAACATGGCAGCGGTAAGTCTTCCTTACTGCATGGTGATTGTTGGCACGCGTCCCGAAGTGATTAAAATGGCGCCCGTCGTGCTGTGTCTGCAGGAAGACGCAAAAATCAAGACAAGGTTAGTCGCCACCGCCCAGCATCGCCAAATGCTTGATCAGGCTCTTCAACTCTTTGGCTTGAGCGCGGACATTGATCTAGATCTGATGCAAGAGTCGCAACGGCTTCCGCTATTCGTGGCGGAAGCGGTGTTGGCCTTGTCGCGCGTCCTTCACGATGAGAAACCGGATCTCATATTAGTCCAAGGCGACACAACGACAACACTGGCTGCGTCCCTAGCTGGCTTCTACGAAAAAATCCCCGTGGCTCATGTGGAAGCAGGATTGCGCAGCCATGACATGCAGAGTCCGTTTCCCGAGGAGATGAACCGGCGTGTTGTTACACTGCTGGCAGAGATTCACTTCGCCCCCACCGTCGAAGCACGTGACAATTTGATTCGCGATCACGTCGATTCCCACCGGATTGTCGTCACAGGAAATCCTGTTATTGACGCCTTGCATATGATTAAAGATCGTGCCGTAGCTGTCGCATCCAGTCGCTTTCCTTTTCTGAGGAACGGCTTGCGAACACTGCTGGTTACGGCTCATCGGCGCGAGAACCATGGTGAACCTCTTCGAAGAATTTGCCATGCTATTTCGTCCCTGACCCTTCAGCATCCGGATATTCAGATCATATGGCCTGTTCATCCGAATCCCCACGTCGAGAGTACAGTGCGAAACATGCTCGCCGACAAAGAACGGATTCACCTGACAAAACCTCTTGACTACTGTGCATTCGTCGGCGTACTCGCGTTATCTGAGTTCGTGCTTTCTGATTCGGGAGGAGTGCAGGAGGAAGGCCCGGCCCTTGGCAAGCCAGTTCTTGTCTTACGCGACACAACAGAGCGGCCCGAAGCAGTTGCCGCTGGTGTAACAAAGTTGGTCGGAAGCAACGAGCATCTAATCCTGAAAGAAGCCTCGCGTCTCCTGACCAGTTATGAATCCTATTGCCAAATGGCTCGCCAGATTTGCCCTTACGGAGATGGGAAAGCCTCGAAACGTATTCTGTCAGCAATCTCTTCGCGTCTTGGTATTGACCGGACCGGGGATTTTTGTACCCGGTGAAGTGAGAGGGAATTCACTTGGAGGAAGACCGGTCATGCCCATGATGAGATACAAGCCGGAGCAGATCGTGACGCTGCTGCGGCAAAATTGAAGTGGCCATCGCCAACGGAAAGACCACCGCGCAAGCCTGCAAAGAAGCCCAGATCACAGCACAGACCTGCTCCCGCTGGCGGTAAGGAATACGGCGACTGAAGCTGGATCAGTCGAAACGCCTCAACACTGGGCGTCCGCACTCGGCGCTCGGTTATAGGCCGCCGCGCCGGCGGCTATGACCCCCTGGTTTCACCCAACTCGATTTCACAGCGCGAGGCTGTGATGTAAACTCTCTCGTTCGCCGTGGTGCAAAGAGTCGGTCAGGTCAGTTTTTAGATCTCAACCCGGATAATGAGTAGGTTACAATACGCAGTCAGCGGCATGACGACGGCTCCGACCTATGATAGTGTTGCCCCATAATTCCGGGAGACTCAAGGTGGTGAATGACTGCGTAGGTGAGATCGTAGGTTCGCGGAAGCTGGAGAATAGTTTTCGGGGGAACAAGCTGCAAACTATTCTGCTCCATGCGTGTTTAAGGAAGAGAACTGTAAGCAGGGGGACATGGAGGGGTTCTAACGGAGCGGATTTACACTGAACGTGTTCACGTGCCGCTTGTGGTGAGAAACCGGTAGGCAATTGCTAAGCGTGCGGTGTCTACGACAATTGCGGCAGTTTGCGAAAGGCTTCCCCAGCGTTTTCGAATCTCGCGAAGATTTGTTTAAGACAAGCTCGAGCGTGACAGCAGCGGTCAAAAGACGGTGTAGG
The DNA here is from genome assembly GCA_049787175.1 of Candidatus Acidiferrales bacterium. GTDB lineage: Bacteria > Acidobacteriota > Terriglobia > Acidiferrales > UBA7541 > DAHUXN01. The sequence continues at coordinate 12,752 of JBAQYT010000135.1, forward strand.
CGAACATTTGTGGAGAAACAATGAGTACTGTTGCGCGTCCTACCGTGGCTCCGAAACGCCATCCTTGGAAGTCGGTTCCCGCCGACTGGTTAGACTCCAAAAATTCCAGAAAAAAGGAAATCGAACGCTGGGGTACAGTCCGTCGAATCTTCATCGATATGTTACTTGTCGGCGCCAGCGGCGTGGCTGCGTATTTTCTTCGTTTTTCGGGACTCCGCGCTTTTACGAGGCCGAATGTCTTTTCGCACCCCCTTGTACCTCAAACTCAAATGACTCAAGCCCAAATAACCGGAGTCTATTTGGGGTTTCTGCTTATTTATTTAGCCCTGCTCATACTCGGTGCTTATTCGCAGAAATTATACAGGATCGATCTGACGCGGCCTTGGTCGGCCGAAGTTCTACTGTTGACGCGCGCCGTGCTCATCGCCACGGTCATTCTTACGGCGTTTATTTACCTTTCGGGGATAAAGACTGTTTCTCGCATGATTGTGGGATCGACAGCCTTGTGCAGCGCGCTCACATTAAGCGGTTGGCGAGTTTGTCAACGGTACATGCTACGTCGCAGGCTAGCGAAGGGTATGGATATGCGGCATGCGCTCATTATTGGGGCAGGCGAAACTGGCATGATGCTGGCAGATTACCTCCAGCAAAATCGAGCTCTGGGATATGAGGTGCTGGGGTTCCTTGACTCAAACAGCCGTGGCGACCCGCGGATTCTGGGAGCACCTGAAGATCTGCCCCGTGCGGCGCGCCAATTTTTCATTGATGAAATTTTTATCACGATTCCATCCGACCGAGCATTGGTAAAACAACTCGCGCTCGGAGCTATGGAATTGAATTTAGGAGTCAAGGTAGTTCCTGAGCTCTACTACGGCCTGGAATGGGGCTGTCCGCTGGACTTCGTGGGCGATGTACCCGTTCGAGTTTTGCATCCGGAGCCTATACCCGCTTCCGGGCTTTTCCTGAAACGTATGACTGATGTAGTTGCTTCTACCCTCCTGTTGCTTTTGCTTTCGCCGGTTTTAGTCTTGATTGCTTTGGCTATCGCAATTGATTCGCCGGGTCCTATATTTTATCGGGCCTATCGCGTGGGTAGGAAGGGCCGTAAATTCCTTTGTTATAAGTTTCGAACCATGGTTCCTAATGCCGACGCGCTAAAAGAAAAATTAAGACATCTAAACGAGCGCCAAGGGCCCTTTTTCAAGATATCTAAAGATCCGAGATTAACGCGTCTTGGTGGTTTTCTTCGGAGATACAGTTTGGATGAAGTGCCCCAATTATGGAATGTACTGAAGGGAGAAATGAGCTTAGTCGGACCTCGGCCGCATCCGCTAGACGATGTCGAAAACTATACGCCAGAACACTTTCGCCGGCTGGAGGTAACGCCGGGCATCACTGGTTTGTGGCAGATCGAGGCACGTCATGATCCATCCTTCGAAAAGACCATGACCCTCGACAACAAATACATTGAGCAGTGGAGTTATCTCCTCGATCTGCAGATCTTATTAAAAACCATTCCCGCCGTTTTTATGTACCCGGGCAGATAACTGCGTGGTAAATTAACATCCCGAGATTTCACCAGAATATCAAGGAGAGGAAAATAACGGGCGCGACACAATAGCCGCGCGATCTCGGGCTCCTTGGACAGGCGGGAAATAAAGGCTATGCAAAAATGTCTTGGCGCTGTGCTTTTGCTCGTTGGAACCTCTGGCTTATCTGTGGCACACCTCAGAGCTCGAAAAATGGCCACAGCGACTTCCCCTTCAAGCGACGCAATTCAGTATGTTTCAAATGATGGAAATGATTCAAATGATGGCCTGACGTGGGGTAGCCCAAAGGCCACGATCCCGGCAGCCCTTGCTGCTCTTCCTCCTGGAGGAGGCACAATGATAACGGCGCCGGGCTACAGGGTTAGCTTCAGCTCTCAGATCTTAGTTGGCGGCTCGGCTACATCAAACCGCAAATACGTAAAACTCGCGCTTGGAGCGGGCAGCGTGCTCACTTGGACTGGCACAGGATGCGCAATATCCATCCCGAACGGAAGCTCGGTCACCGGCGATGACACACTCGGTGGAAGTTGGCCGTCGATTGTTCTAGGGCCATCTGCCAGACCGCCCCTTCTCTGTAATTCAGACTCGAGCGGCGCTCAGCAGTACTTTGCAGCAAGTGGGTTAGCGGTTGTGGGAAATGGCGCGACGAATCAAACGGCTCCTTTAGTGAGAATAACTTCAGTATTTGACACCTCGCACCTACGAGACTTCCAAGCCTGGCATTGGGGTGGCCCTATTCTACAGCTCTCGAGCGGTACCGCTTCGGGCGCTATTCTCGGACCGTTCTCTTGCTACAACTGCTGGCTAAACGGCGATTTCATTAGTGGATCACAGCCGGTGGTTATCTCCCAGCCTTCCCCGGACAATATAATCATTTCCGTTAATTTTGTGGGCGGTTCGATCACGGATGCAGGAAACGGAAATTCGGAACTCACATGTTCTGGCGCGGAGTCTCCTGGGGTCTTCATTACTGGCGTTGGATTATTCGGAACTTACTTGGAAAACCACTATGCCGCCTCCGATGCGATGGATTTCCAAAATTGCGGGTTTACTCTTTCAAACGTTGTGGTGGGAGGAATAGGAGGCACGAACGTCGTGAAGATCTCCCAAATGACGGGCGATGCAATTCCCTCGATTATCCTGGGATTGCAGGATGCAAGCATCGGAAGATTTATGCATACGATCAACAATACCGTCACCGGACTTGTCTACAGTGCGCCCGGTGGAAGTCTGCCCTTCTATACATTCGCTCAGCCTGGATACATAGGCGCGCAAGCAATATTTGACAATATGGACATTTCAACAGGGTCGTCTTGCACATCTGCTAGCTCTCCAGCTAACTGCGGTTCTGCCGCGGCAGGAAGCTTCGTTATCCGAGCCGACTCTACCTCTGTTGTAGTCGATACCGCTGTCGTGACCGCCAATTCGCAAATCCTAGTCACGTTCGACTCAAGTTTGGGCGCGAAACTCGGTGTCACTTGCAATACCACTTATGCAGCACCGTGGGTGTCGCAAAGAACTCCTGGAGCAAGCTTTACAGTTAGCGCAGCCACCGCCCCGCAAACAAATCCGGCATGTTACAGCTATGCCGTCATCAACTGAACCAATAGGGCTTCTGGGGCTCGCTCTAGGGTACGCTCCCCCGCTTTCTGTCAGATGCTTCAGAAGCAGTTAGGGCCTCTTGAGTCCACTCTACTCCTGGATACAGACTTGGAATGCGGAAAGCCCGATAGGCTAAAGGACCTTTAATGTCCATCTGCCAGACAAGCTGAGGATTCGCTCCCTGAGTCATTTCTTGGACATATGACATGCCCGGTGTATGCAGATCGAACGCGACGTCATACTCCAGGTCTCCATTCGAAACGAATTGGGCGTCCCCGCAGCAAATCGAATATGCCGAGAGATTCTGTGCCGCTTGGAGCTGTGCCGTTTTCGTATACTCATTCACCTGAAATACGGGCACGTCACTATAGCAATTTACGGTACCAGCGGTGCCGCAGATGTCATCGTTTGCATCCGCTAATCTATTGTTTCCATTGTCAAAGAACATTAACGAGAACACCCCGGCGCTGTTTGTGCTGACGATAGAAGGATAATGCTGTCCATAATTCCACTGTAGGGGTTCCTCGTCGCTGGGCAATGTGAAGTCGCCTTGATATCCGAAGTGCCACAGAATGCTTCCGTCTCCCGCGCCATTTTCGTAGTTGATCTTGACGATCCAATTTTGGTTACGCATGGAAAGCAGAAGGTTTCCGTCGTCTGGTGAATATACGAGTGCATTTGAATGAGTCCAGTCCGCGATTCCATTAGCGATGCCGTACGGAATGCGGCTTGGATTAAGGTGGTCGAATGTCGACCACGTCCACACCGGAGAGGCGGTCTTTGGGTCCCAGTCCACAAGAGCGTCCCCGGTCACTATCGTGCCGACCGGCAATCCCGGCTGATTGTTAAAGGTTTTGTTGTAGTCGGTCAGAAGAATAAAATGCCCATTAGGCAACTCCAAAACGTCGTGATGAAACGACGCGCCTTGGAATGGCACACCCAGGGAACTGAGACCACTGTTTAGTTCTTTGAGTGTAATTCGACTGATAATATTACCTGCTAAATCGACCTCCTGTACTTCGTTCAGATTTGCGGAACCAGCCGGGATTCCGCCTGAAGAATCTGTCACCGGCGAAGCTACCACCAGCATGTGGCCATTGGGTAATAATTTCATCGGGAACGGCCATTCGCCGGACCCAATGTTGTAATACCAAATAACATTTCCCGCCAAATCCGTCACTACTGCTGTAAGCTCTCCTTTCCCATCCGTAGGATCCAAACAGAGCAGCTCGACACCGGGTGCTGGCGCGGTGCCGGCAGTTTGTTGGACCGTAATGTTCGAAATAGGGGCTGGTAGGGTGCCCGTCGTAAACTTATGGTCGCTGTCGGACACCTGTGTCCCATCAGACAGATGAATCAAAGCTTGCATGTGATATGTCGTGCTGGCTCGCATTCCAGCCACAAAGATACTCACGGTTCCGCCGCCATCGGGAGCTGGCTGCGCCCACGTTTTAAGGCCATAATTGCTGCTTTGACCGAATTGAATCTGGACGCTTGCTCCCTCTGGTGCCTGAATCGAGTATGATGCTACAAGCGGATTGCTCGTGGAATTCACCGTGCCTGGAGCGAATTTCGAAGGATTGAAAACTTGAACGAAACCGGGCGTCGACGGTACGTGGTCCGCTGGAATCTCTGCAGTGACAGTCGCACTCTCCACGGTAGGATTGGTAGGTGCGGTGTAGAGGCCGGTCGAACTAATCATTCCCGTTGATCCAGAACCTCCCAAGACCCCATTGACCATCCACACTACCTGTGTAGTCGGCGATCCGTTTAGACTAGCCGTAAACTGAACTGCCTGGCCAGCCAAGACAACCGCCTGGGAAGGAGTAACAACGGGCGTGGAGTTTCTGGCGCAACCCGAAAGCAAGCACACGCCACCAAGTATCGAACTCAGAAGCAAAAATCTCCTCTTATCGTTTCTCAATCTGATCCTCCCAAGCAAGGATGCACTTAAATTTCCCGAAAGAAGAAAGACACCCCTACAAATAAAAAGAATTACTCTTAATCGAAGGAAAAGTTCCACAATTTCGATGTATCGGTACGGCCCAAGAACTTACCCTATTTCCGTGAACCAGCGAAGGGGAAAATCACAGGGCCATCCATATTCGTCAGCCGGCGTATAGAGCTGTTCGCCAGGACAGGTTCCTCCCAAGGGAAAAATAACAAGTACCGGCCCCGCACGACGAATGCCTTCGATATCCTGGTATTTCAGACGCTTCTTCTTGTCCAGAGGAGCAGGCCGGCCAATGCTCACATGTCCAAATTGCGGTTACAAACAATCCAGCGGAGACAGATGCCAGAAATGTTCGTCGCTATTTTCGTATTACTCCCCATCTAAGGCGCAGGACGAAGCTTCGGGACAGGAAGCCGTGGGAGCCCCGCCTGCTTCGCCGGTTAGCAACGCGGAGCCAGCGGAAGGATTCTTCATTCCGTGGCGGACAGCCTATCGCGTAATGAGCGGGATAAGCCTCGCGCTGCTTCTCGCCGTGGTTTTCCTGATCTTTCACAAAGCCGCTCCGCCGCAAGTACGCATTGATCCGCAAGCAGCCGCGCGCGCGGCTGCGAAGCTCTCGGAAGCGCAGACTGCGGCGCAGCAAAACCAGCCGCATCAGGTCACGCTCGATTCCACGGAAGTGAATTCATATCTGAATTCGAACTTACAACTTGCAAATGCTGCAGCAAAGTCCGACGCAACTTCGGACGCGGCAGCGAATCCGGCCGCAACGCCTGCGGCATCCGCAGAGGCTCCTGCTGCCGAGCCGACCATCGACGACGTACAGTCAGCGGTGAAAGACGTCAAAGTAGACATGGTCGGCGATCTGGTGAAGGCGTATGTGACGTTCGATTTTCACGGCAAAGACATGTCGCTCGAGCTCGACGGGCATCTTTCTTCGGCGGACGGCTATTTGCACTTCGAGCCCACGGCAGGGGAACTCGGCTCGCTTCCGTTGCCGCAATCGACGCTCGACGCCGCTGTCGATAAAATGATGTCGTCGCCGGAAAATCGCGAGAAGATGCGCCTGCCGCCCGGCATAAATAGTATTAAGGTCGTGAACGGCCAGGTGGTTGTCAATTAGCAGCGGAACAGCAGCCGCAAATCGCACTGCGCAGCGGCCAAAACTTTGCTGAGCGGCCGCGCAGATTTCCCGGCATCCCCCTCAGGAAAATAATTCCAGGATTTCTTCGTAGCGCTTAAACGGCGGAATCAAATAGGCGCCGGGCATTTCCGTTCGCGCCCAATCCAGCATGCGCCGCGCCAACTGAAATCCGCGATCGCGCGCGGATGCGCCTGCCGATTCCATTTCCTTCAAAGTCGCTTCCGGTATCAGAATTCCGGGTACCTCGTTGTTCAAACGCAGGGCTTGTTTGTAACTCGTCAGCGGCCACAAGCCAACGAGCACCGGTATCGGCGATTTTCCGCCAATTTTTTTCAGGAACGCGTGCCAGTGCTCCGGGTCAAAAATCGGCTGGGTCATGGCGAAGTGCGCTCCCGCTTCCACTTTGGCGAAGAACCGCCGGATTTCTTCTTCGATGTCGTCGGCCACCGGATTCACAGCGACGCCGATGGTAAAGTTCGTGGCCCCGCCGAGATTTTTTCCGGCCCAATCCGTTCCTTGATTAAGCCGCGCGAGCACTTTGACCAAGCCAGTCGAATCCACCTCGTAGACGCCGCTCGTTTCCGGATGATCGCCGAGCGAAGGCGGATCGCCGGTGATGGCCAGCACATTGCGGACACCTCCGACGGACCACGCGCCCAGCAGCATTGCTTGCAGACCAATAATGTTTGCGTCGCGCGTGGTGAGGTGCGGCACGGTTTCAATTCCGTGCGCTTCCAGAGCGCCCGCCAGAACAAGGGCATCCATGCCAACACGCGCCAGCGTGCCGCTATTGATGTCGATGACGTCCACGTTGCCGGAAGCCGTCACGCGCTTCACCTGTTCGAGCACGCGATCGATGCTGGTGCCCTTGGGCGGATCGATTTCCACGGACACCGCGAATTTGCCAGCCTGAATTTTCCGCCAGAACTGGCTTTCGGGCTCGCGCGTTGCCAAGCGCCGCGTTTTTTCGCGAGGCTCGAGAGTTTCTTCCGCGATGCCCGGAGCCGAAACATGCGCGGCACTCGAGGGACGAAGATTCTTGACTGCCTCCACCATGGCGCGGATGTGCTCCGGCGTGCTTCCGCAGCAGCCGCCGAGGATGCGCACGCCCAGCGCGGCGGCATCGCGCGCGAAATCCGCGAAATATTCGGGCGACGATTTGGGATAAACAATGCGGTCGCCGACGCGCTTTGGAAACCCTGCGTTCGGCATGGCGCTCAACGGCAACTTCGAATCGTTGATCGAATTGGCAATCTCGCGAAGAATCGGCAGGAGGAGCTGGGGACCGATGGTGCAATTGGCGCCGATGACTTGAACGTTTTTCGGCTTCAGTCTGGCAACGGCATCTTCCGGCCGCGTGCCATCAAAGGTGCTGCCTTCTTCCGAATAGGTGAGCTGAGCAACGATCGGCGATTTCGAGAAAGAGCGGATGGCGTCGATGGCGGCGAGAAGCTCTTCCAGTTCGCCAAAAGTTTCGAGGATAAATAAATCCGCGCCACGCTCTTCGAGGGCCAGAGCCTGCTCGCGGAATATTTCGCGGATTTCGCCGGGGGGAAGCTCCTTGGCCTGGCGCTGCGTTCCGAGAGGGCCAATCGAACCGGCAATCAGGACTTCGTGGCGCGAGGCCTCGCGAGCTTCACGCGCGATTTTCACGCCGCGATGGTTGAGTTCGGCGACGCGATCACCGAGACCAATCGCAGCGAGCTTGCGGCGGTTCGCGCCGAAGGTATTCGTTTCCAGAATTTGCGCGCCGGCTTCGAGATAGGCCTGATGCACGCGGAAAACGGCTTCGGGCTGCGTGGAATTCAACTCGTCGAGGCAGCGCTGCGGCCCCAAGATTTCGTAGAGCATCGAGCCCATGGCGCCATCGCCGACAAGAACGGCGTTGCGGAGGCGATCGTTGAATTCTTCAATTTTCATTGTGGGCGATGCTCCGGTTGGGAGCGGCGATCCTCCTCAAAAAGGGAACGGGCAGTATAGCATTGACGCTCGCGAGAGCGGTGGATGGCGGGGCGAACGGGATATGAAAAATGGGATTTGGGTGTAATCGGGACAAGGAAAAAAGCCGCATTTCAGTCCCGATTAGAAAATGTTTTCTCCTTTGTTTTGCGTGAATTAGGAATTGGCGACTTGTGTTCCAGTGTCCGATTAAAAAAACCATAGATTTGGGTAGAAAAGTTACCTGGGAGGGGGTTTGGAGGACTAGGCAGAGGGGAAGCTCCACCGAGAAATCCTTAAGAGGGCGATTGAGATGACGGATTGACGCATCGGAGTCACGACCCTATATAGCATGAGTTAACCAGATTGTCAATACCTAAGCGAGAGGGCGACTAGTGGCTTACAGTCTCCTGCCGATTGCGGGTTGGCCTCGGAGAAGGAAGGTCTTCGGATATTTTCCTTCACCGCAGATTTTGAAGGACCCAAAATCTTTGTACCAAGCACCTTCTGGCGCATCCGGTTCGGATTCGCGCCACAGTTTCAACGCATACAGGTCCTTCACAGAAATCTTGCGGTCTCGAAGCCGTTCAAACAGATGATCGCGCAAGGCAGGAGGCAAGCCGGTCCACTGAATCTTGAGCATCTATTCGCCGAACGTCATGCGGGCCAGTTTTTCCTTGATGCGTTTCCGCTCGGTGGGGCTCGGGGAGGAACTCAACCGGTCTGCGAGTTCAAAGAATCTGCTTTTTTCTGCTTCTCGCGATTCGATGCCGCTTTCGATCAGTTCCACCAGGACGTGGTTTGTGCTGGTGCGCTGATTCTTGGCGAGCGTTCGAACGCGGCGAGCAAGGCGTGGAGGAAGCGACACGCTCTGACGCATGGGTTTTTCAGTAGTTGCCATGAAGAAAGTATACACCATAATGCACCATTTCGCACCATGGAGCGTGGTGAACACGTCCATAAAGGAGCCGAGGCAAACTCTGGATGGACACCTGGCGTTCCGCCACAGGCTGAGCATGTTTCGCAGGAATTGGCTTCGCGGCGCGGCGGTGTGGCAATTTTGAGGCGCGGGCTCGATGTCTTGGTGCAGAATAGGCGCGGGCAAAAATTGATGCTAGGGAGGATGGCATGAGAGATCACACGGGGGTTCTTATGCGGGAGAGACGCGTCATTGTTGGAATGATCTTCGGGTTTTTGTTTGGCGCGATGGTGATGGTTGCTGGAACAGCATTGGCACAGCATGGAGGGGCGAATGGCGTGGGACAACCCACTGCGGCATCAGCGCCGAGTGCTGCGAATCAGACGGACGCGGCGTACGCGTTGCTGACAGAATTTAAGAACGAAGGCGGGCAAATGGGCGGGCAGCGGGGCGCGGGGCCAAGCGACGCGGAGCACGCGTCGCTGGCGAAACTGGCTGGGGAGTATGACCGGGTCATAAAATTCCTGGGGCAGACGGGGGCGACGGCACAGCCGTCGTCGGGCACATGCACGTTTTCCGTCGAGCTTGGCGGCAGGTTCGTCGTCGAGAAGAGCCATGATGTGGTGTTTGGGCGGCCGGTGGACGGGCTGCGGATATATGGGTACAACGACGGGACGAAACAGTATGAAATGGCGCGGATGTACACGATGTCGAACGGCATCACGTTGATGAAGGGCACGAGCAGCGACGGCGGGAAGACGATTGAGTTTAGCGCGGAGGCAAGCAAGATGCCGCTGCGCGCGAGATTTGAGCGCGTGAATGACGATCAGTTCAGTGTGACGATGTCGACGACGGATGCGAATGGGAAGGACATGCCGTTTCAGGAAACTGATTACACACGAAAGAAGTAATTTGTGGTGACAGCGGCAAAAACCGCAGAGTTGCGGGCAAACAAGGACCTGCTTTACATAAGTGCAAAAACCGCTGCGAAATCGTTTGCCCATCGTGCTGGGGGATGGCGGCAATACATCGCGCAGATGAGGCGCGCGAAAGGAAAGAGACTTTCAAATCCAGTTGCTGGCATGGTTGCGCTTCATTCCTTAGGATAAGAAGTCACGCCCTGACGAAACGACCACGCTGGTCGCATCTTCGCTCGGAATGGCAACGCAACCCCCCCCTTTGCAAAAAGGGCGAAGGATGGGGCACCCGCGCAAAGCAAATCACTTGCTAGGCGGATGTGCGGCGATGTCGGCCTGAGACCGACGCTACAAGGCAAGGGCGCACAGGCTAAGAGCCTGTGCCACAGAAGGGGAATGAGACGGGCGACCCGAGGGTCGCCCCTACGAGGCAAAGACCGACCCTTCGCGCCGTTGTTTAGGTGGGGGCGCGAAGGATGGGGAGGCCGCGAAGACTGAAGCAAAGCAGATCCCTCACACCGTTCGCAGAGATGGCGACCGGATTCCCTTCGCCACGACACTCAGGGCAGGCGGGATGACAACGTAAAACTGGGCGGATCCAGGCGCGGTCGGTGCGCGGCGGCCAGCGGGGCGACCTACTTCATGAGTTCCTGCAAAAACTGATCGGAGTGCATGAACACGGCAAAGTGCCCCCGGTTGATGGTTATAAAGGCCTTGTGGGGCGCCTTGATGGAGGCGAGGTAAAGCAGCGATGCCCGCTGCGCCATTCGCATCAGGTCGGAACGACTGACCAAGCCTGGCAAGCCATGGAGAAAGCCAATGAAGCGACCTACGGCAAAGGTAAAACTGCCGCTCACTGATCGACCACAAGACAAGAGAGAAAGCAGTCCTACACGCTGTTCAACGGCCCAGTAGAAGTTGCTGGGAGGAAGAATAAACGCCATGGTGCGCTAGGACTGGCGGGTGCGTCGATTCGTAAGGGATGGACTGTAAAGGATTTAGGCGATTAAGGGAGCGGCAAAATACGTGCAAGAGGGGATTGCGTGAGGGGCGTAAGGGCGCAATCATGCAGTGCGGCGGAGGTCACCGAACATTCAGCAGAGGCATCAGAGGCAGAATCAGGTTTTCGATATTCCCACAGGCCCGTTTCGGAACAGGTTTGAAAAAAACGAGCAGAGAAGCATCGGTCGTTGTTCAAGGGCTCGTCCGGGTATTCGGCCGAGCTTTTCCGCTATTCTCCTAGCTTCCTTTGCATCTCGCGCTGGCCGGTTTGCCAGAGCCCTCCCGGGCGGCGCAAGCATTGCTCCCGTAGCTCCCGAGGAAGATTTATACTTGCAGTTGACCTCGTATGGCCTTGGAAAACGGGGGCCAGCATATGGATAGCGCCAACCAAAAAGCGAAACAGGCGACGGTGGAGTCTGCGCCTGCTCCCACGCTGCGCGAGCGGCTGAAAGCGCTGCACAACGTGCCTCCGGTGCTGCACATGATTTGGGAGGCGGCACCGCGCTCGGTTTTCTGCGGAGTGCTGTTTCGCGTGCTGATCGCGGTGATCCCCGCGGCCGTGCTGGTCGTAACGAAATACATCATTGATGCGCTGGTCCGATACACCAACCACACAGCGACGCTTCCGCATTATTTCTGGTGGCTGGTCGGGGCGGAATTTGCGCTGGCGTGCCTGGCGATGATTTTTTCGCGCGTCGCGGATTTTTGCGAGACGGTGGTCGCGGATCTATTCACGCGTTATATCGGCAAGCGAATCATGGAGCACGCTTCGCGATTGGATTTGACATCGTACGAAGATTCGATCGTGTACGACAAGATGGATCGCGCGCGGGTGCAAGGCACGGATCGCGTGGCCATGATTCGGGCGATGGGGCAGTTGCTCCAGCAGGTGATTACGACGATTACGCTGGCGATCCAGGTGGCGTTCTATGCGCCGTGGATTTTGGCGATTCTGTTTATCGCGGTGCTGCCGGCGTTTTTGGGCGAGACGCACTTTTCCTTTTTGGGCTATTCGCTGAATTTCAGCCAGACGCGCGCGCGGCGCGAGATGGATTACTTACGAATCGTCGGCGGCAGCAAGGAAAGCATCAAGGAACTGAAACTTTTTGGCCTGGGGCCGTTTTTCGTAAACCGCTACACGACGATCACCGATGAGCTCCACGCGCAAACGGTGGCGCTGGCGCGGCGCAAACTGATCGCCGGCACGCTCTTGACGGTGCTCGGAACGGTTGGATATTACGGAACGTACGCGTACGTGATCTACGAAACGGTTTTAGGAGTGTTCAGCATCGGCACGTTGACATTGCTGACCGGCGCGATTGCGGGCGCCAGCACAAACATTCAAGCGGTGTTCACGACGTTCTCCGGAATTGCGGATCAAGCGCTGTTCATGACCGACCTGCTGGAATTTTTTGCGGTGCGGCCGATCGTTTTTTCGAAGCCGAACGCGCTGCCAGTGCCGCGCCCGATCCGGCAGGGATTCGAGTTCAAGAATGTTTCGTTTTCCTATCCCGGCCATTCACGGGTGGTGCTGGGAAACGTAAGCTTCCGGCTGGAACCGGGCGAACGGATCGCGCTGGTCGGAGAAAACGGGCAAGGGAAGACAACCATCGTGAAGCTGCTGGTGCGTTTGTATGACGTGACGTCGGGGCAGATCCTGCTGGATGGAGTGGACCTCCGCGAATATGACCTTGAGGATGTGTGGAAAGAAGTCGGGGTGATTTTTCAGGATTTCGTGCGCTACGAGATGAGCGCAGCGCATAACATCGCGATGGGGCGGATCGATGAACGCCAAAACGAGGAGAGTATCCGAGCCGCTGCGGAGAAAAGCCTGGCGGACCAAGTGATTAGCAGGCTTCCGAAAAAATACGAACAAATTCTGGGATCGCGGTTCGAAGGCGGCGTGGATCTCTCCGGCGGCGAATGGCAAAAAATGGCGCTCGCGCGCGCCTACCTTCGGGACGCGCAGTTGCTGATCCTTGATGAGCCTACGGCGTCGCTGGATGCGCGCTCCGAGCATGAAGTGTTTCAGCGTTTCGCGGAGCTGACCGAAGGCAAGATGTCTCTTTTGATTTCTCACCGTTTTTCCACCGTGCGCATGGCTAATCGCATTTTGGTTCTCGAAAATGGCAGGATCGCCGAGCAGGGCGCCCATGATGAGCTGCTCAAGAACGGCGGACGGTATGCAGAAATGTTTGAGATGCAAGCGGCAAATTATCGATGAAACTGCCGTCGATGAAAGCGTGAGGCCTGTTCACAAATGGCGACACCGAATCCGTCACTCATAAATACCGGGCCGGACCCTATTGCACCGGCGAACTGCGAGGAAGCTGCTCGTAAGAAAGATGTGGCAAGCGAAAAACGCGCGGCCACGCTGAGCAAGCTTCGCTCGAGGGCGCTCGAAATTGGCGCGGAGCAGCGCATTTCGGAAGCAAAAGGGAGCGCTCTGCCGCTCGAAGCAAAACTGCAAGACGCTGCTGACTCCATTGACAAAGCTTTCGAACAACTGCAATTGCTCGCCAGCGCCGGAACGCGGTTGTTCGGCGTGCAGCGGCAGCTCTTTGAGAGTGCAGACATTGTGCGGATGGCGCTGCAAAATGCGCGAGGCAGCTTGAAGAAAGCAGAACTCGTTCCGCAAGTTGCCACGGCGGACGGCGAGACTGTGCCGCGCGCCTATGCGGCGATCGAGAAGTTCTTCGAAGCGATCGATTATGATTTCGATTCGGAGAAGTTCTCGGTTTTCTTCCGGGCGTTCCAGGAAAAGGATCCGCTGCGATTTGCCGAGGACTGGCTTCTGATTGCCTTTGCCCAACTGCTGCTCCTCGATCGCATCCGCCGCACGATCGAGCGGCTGCCGTTGCCGACGAATGGTTCGAATGCGGCCCATGCACCTGAGACAGAAAACAGCGTTTTGATGGGGACGCTGATCACGAGTCTGCGCCGGATCAGCGAGTTCGAGCCGGAGGAAATTATCGGCGCGGTCAGCGAAATCGACAGAGTGTTGAGGGCGGATCCTGCAAAAGCGTACGCCCGGATGGATTTTGAAAGCCGCGAGGCGTATTGCCGGGCGGTCGCGGAATTGGCCGCGCAATCTCCCGCGAGTGAGCGCGAAGTGGCGGAAAAGGCGGTCGAGCTTGCCGGCGCGCCGCCGGCGGCCGCGACAAGAAGAGGCGTGGAACGAAGATCGCACGTGGGATTTTACGTGATCCGCGAAGGACGGAAGATTCTCGGCGAGGCCATCGGGTATCGCGCGGCGTGGCACACACGCCTGCGTACAGGCCTGCTGCGGTCCGCCGATTTGATTTATCTGATGGGAATTGAACTCGCAACGATGGGTGTGATTGCGTTAGCGCTTGTAGCGGCTCACGGCAGATTGCCGGGTTCCGTGGAACTGCTGCTATTCCTGCTGCCGGCGCTGGAATGCGCTGTGGCGACAGTAAACATTCTGTCGACGCAGTTCGTTTCTCCGAGGGCGCTGCCGAAGATGGATTTTTCCAAGGGCATTGCGGAAGAGTGCGCCACAGTGGTTGCGATTCCGACGCTGCTGATCAGCGAGGAACAGACCCGGAAGATGGTGAATGATCTAGAAGTGCGTTACTTAGCGAATCGCGATCGAAATCTTTACTTTGCGTTGATCACCGACCCGCCGGATTCCGTGAAGCAATTCGATGAGAAGGATCAGTTAGCGCCGTTGTGCGCGGGGTTGGTCAAGAAGCTGAATGAGAAATATGCGGAGGAAGGCCGAGATTCGTTTTTTCATTTTCATCGGAACCGCGTCTACAACGCGACGGAAAAAATGTGGATGGGGTGGGAAAGGAAGCGCGGCAAACTTCTGGACTTCAATCGGCTGTTGCTGGGACAGGAAAACAGCTTCACGCTGAAGACGGGCGATCTTTCCGTTCCGTCGAAAATCAAGTACGTGATCACACTCGACGCGGACACGCAATTGCCGCGCGATTCGGCGCGCAAGCTGGTTGGCGCGCTGGCGCATCCGTTGAACCGCGCGGTCATCGATCCGGCGACGAACAAAGTGGTGGAGGGCTACGGCATTCTGCAGCCGAGAGTGGAAATCAGCATCCACTCGGCGGCGCGCTCGCGGCTGGCAGCAATTTTTTCAGGGGACACGGGATTCGATATCTATGCCAGAGCCGTTTCCGACGTCTATCAGGATCTTTTTGGGGAAGGGATTTTCACCGGCAAAGGCATATACGAAGTGGAGATATTTCAGCAGGCGCTGGAGCATCGATTCCCGATCAATTCGCTGCTGAGCCACGATCTGATTGAAGGGGCGTACGCGCGGGCGGGTTTGCTCTCCGATGTTGAAGTTGTGGATGATTACCCATCGCACTTCAGCGCTTACAGCCGGCGCAAGCATCGCTGGGTGCGCGGCGACTGGCAAATTATTTTGTGGCTGTTGCCGCGCGTGCCGGACTATTTCGGCAAGATCGTGCGCAATCCGCTGAGCCTGCTGTCGCGGTGGGAAATCATCGATAACCTTCGGCGGAGCGTCACAGAATTCGCGACATTCGTTCTGCTGCTCGGAATCTGGTTATTTTTCCCCGGAAATATCGTGTATTGGACGCTTGCCGCTTTGGCGGTGATCGCGTTCCCCACGTATTTTCAGTTTTTTGTTTCGATTGCGCGGGGCGGCGCGGCGCGGTTCACGACGGCGTTTTGGGCGAACTTCGCCGCGGATTTTGCCAGTGCGAATGAGCGGCTCTTTTTCCGCATAACGTTCCTGTGTCATCAAGGGTTTGTCACCATGGATGCGGTGGTGCGGACAGTGATACGCGTGGCGATCACGCGCCGGCGGATGCTGGAGTGGGAAACGGCCGCCGAAGTGGAGATCGCCGCGAATAAGAAGAAATCGCCGGTAGAAACTTATCTGGAGTGGATGCCGCTGCTTTCTTTTGGCATCGCGGTGGTCATCGCGGCGTTCCGGCCCACATCTCTTCTGATTGCGCTGCCGTTTCTGGCGCTGTGGGCGTCATCGAAACCCATTTGCCATTGGTTGAATCGGCCGGGCCGCTCCGGAGTGACGCCGCTCGGGGCGAAGGATCGCGTCCTGCTGCGCGGCGCTGCGCTGCGAACGTGGCGTTTTTTCCGCCAGTACAGCACCGCGGAGGAGAATTGGCTGATCCCGGACATTGTGCAAGAGGCCGCGCCGTTCGCGGCCCATCAGATATCCACGACCAATCTGGGATTCCTGTTGAATGCCAGGCTGGCGGCGTACGACCTGGGCTTTGTAACTTTGCGCGAGTTCATAACCACCACGCAAAAAACATTCGAAACAATGGGGCGCATGGCGAAATCCAACGGGCATTTGTACAACTGGTATAACACGCGGACGCTCGAGCCCTTAACGCCGCGATTCATTTCGACGGTGGACAACGGGAACTTGGTTTGCTGCCTTTGGACGCTAAAGCATGGCTGCCTGGAGGCGAGAGAGGCCCCTATTTTTCAGGAAGCTCTATGGCGAGGACTCGAAGACCATCTTGACTTGGCCGCGGAATTTCTTCCCAAGGAGCGGAAGAATGAACGAATCGCGGCGCGCATCGAGGAAATGAAGCTGAGGACCCGCTCAAAGGCGAGCGGCGACGCAACGTGGCTGGAGGTGGTTCGCGGGCTGGAAGTGGATGTGGCGATGCTCGAAATGGAGCTATCCGAGGCGGGAGTCGGCGAGGAAGGCCGGTGGTGGGTGCACGAGCTGTCTTTGCGGCTGCATCATCTGGGAAAAATGGTGCAGGACTTTACGCCGTGGCTTTTGCCGGAAGTCGCCAAGTATTTGCGGGCTTTCGAAATTCCCCACGATGCGTCGATCAGCGGCCTCACGCTGCAGTCGGCATTGAGAGCAAACGCTGCTCTGCAAGAGCGACTGAAGGAATTTTTGGCGCAGCCGGAACTCGACGCCGAGACGCGCATGATGGCGGAGTCGGTTGGGACCCGGCTGGCAAGCGCGGAAGAGATTTGCCGGGAGGTCAGCGAGAGCCTGGAGAGCATCGCGGCGGTTGCGGAAGAGTTGGCGAAAGGAATGGATTTTGGCTTTTTCTACAATAAGCGCAAGAAAGCGATGTCCATCGGCTATGACGTGGAGCATGGCTGCTTGATGGATTATTACTATGACGTATTTGCGTCGGAGGCGCGCGCGGCGGTATTCGTAGCCGTGGCGAAGGGCGAAATTCCGCAGGAGACGTGGCTCCATCTCCGACGGCCGCATGCGCTGTACAAACGGACTCGCGTGATTCTTTCTTGGACCGGAACGATGTTCGAATATCTGCTGCCGGCGTTGTGGATGAGGAGCTATCCCAACACAATTTTTGAGCGGAGCGGTCAGGGCGCAGTGCGGGCGCAGCAAAATTTCACGCGCAAGACGTCGGTGCCGTGGGGCATATCGGAGAGCTCGTGCATCGATAAGAATCCAGATGGCTTCTATCGTTATCACGCGTTTGGAGTGCCAGGGCTGGCGATGAACCAGGCGAGCTCGCCGGATCTGGTAATATCGCCGTATTCCACATTCCTTGGCTTGCTGGTGGACGCGGCGGGCGCGGCGAAAAATCTGCAACGGATGAAAGAAATGGGCTGGCTGGGTGCGTATGGATTTTTCGAATCGGCAGACTTTACAACTTCGCGCGTGGGCGAAGGGGAACAGTATGAGCTGGTGCACTGCTGGATGGCGCATCACCAAGGGATGAGCTTGGTAGCCGTGGTGAATGTGCTGTGCGACGCGCCGATGCAAAGGCGTTTCCACGCAGAACCGCTGGTGGAGGCTACGGAGCGGCTGCTGCACGAAAAATTCCCGCGAATGTGGAAGCTCGAGAAAGTTGACAAGGCGGTAGTCGACGCCCACGCGTTATTGAGCATCGAGCAGAAGCAGCGGCTCGCGGAGTCTTCGTCGCTGCACGGGCACGTGAGCGTACCAGGCGCGGAGGGTGCGGAACCTGCGCGGGCGCCCGTTGCGGCAGCCAGTTCGACGGCGAAGCTTGCCGCCGACCACCATCGCAGCGATACGTAATCGGAAGTGATTGAGTTTTTTATTCCGCTGAGTGAGATGGTAGCGATACCGGGACTCGAACCCGGATTTGAGCCTTGAGAGGGCTCCGTCCTAACCTTTAGACGATATCGCCACAGGGTTGAAGCGGAACATTGGCCGTTTGCGGCCCGTTCAAACTTCGATTTTCGCACGGCTGATAATTGCCCGCAAGTAGCCGCTGATCGCATCAGAGAGGCGCGAGGCCGTGAGTCGCGACGGGCGCAGCAGGCAGCGCCCTGCGATGGATGTCGGCGCAACGGGCTCAGAGCGCTCCCTTTCTTCGCAGACACACATAAACAAGCAGTGCCTCCACGAACAGCGGACGCTCTGGGCTAATCTCAAAAACAAGTTCTAATGGGCCGAAACGCGGGTATGATTCCGTGCGCGGAGGACCACTCGAATGATTTCTCGCCGAAGATTTTTTCAGCTTGCAGGGCTTGCAGCGGGCGCGCCGCTTGCGTCTCGTCTGGCGTTGGCGCAAGACGCGCCGGGATGCGGAAATTTGCCGCCGGCCATCGGGCAATTGAAGTCGATGCGCGACCAGGCTCAGCCGATTACCGTGGCCGAACGGCAAGAGCGCGTGGAGCGCGCGCGCCGCTTGATGCAGGAAAATCACATCGACGCCATCATGCTGATTGGCGGCACGTCGATGAAGTATTTTGCGAACATCGACTGGTGGCTCAGCGAGCGGACATTCACGCTCATTATTCCGGCGAAAGGAGAGCCATTTTTCGTTTGCCCGGGATTTGAGGAGGGCCGCGCACGGGAGCAAATCAATCGCGGGCCGTTCGCAGGGAATCCGGATATTCGTATCTGGCAGGAGAACGAGAGTCCGTACCAGCGCGCGGCGCAGGGACTGAAGGACCGCGGAATCGCGAACGGGCGGATGGGGATTGAGGAAACGGTGTGGTTCGTGAAAAGCGATGGTGTGGCTCATGCGACGCCAGGGCTGACGTTTACAAGCGCAACGCCGGTGACCGCGGGATGCCGCATGCATAAGACGCAGCACGAAATAGCGCTGCTGCAGCTTGCGAATACGGTCACAATAAAGGCTTATGAAGCGGCGTGGCGGTCGCTGCAAGCAGGAATGACGCAGCAGGATTTCGCGCGAATGGTCTCCGAGGCACACGCACAATTGGGTTTCCAAGGCGATGCAGGAGTGCAAGTGGGGGAGTATTCCGCGCTGCCGCATGGCTCGATTGAGCCGCAGAAAGTGGAAGAGGGAACGATTCTGCTGATCGACGGGGGCTGCACCGTGGAAGGCTATCATTCGGATATCAGCCGCACGTTCGTTCTGGGCACGCCCACGGACAAAATGAACAAAGTGTTCGACATTGTTCACCGAGCGCAAGCTGCGGCGCTTGCTCAGGCGCGGCCGGGCGTGGAGGCGCAGTCGGTCGACGCCGCCGCGCGCAAAGTGATCGAGGACGCGGGCTACGGTCCCGGATACAAATATTTGGGGCACCGGCTCGGCCACGGAATCGGGATGGATGACCACGAGTGGTGTTATCTGGTTGGCGGCGATACGATCAAGCTTGAGCCACGCATGAGCTTCAGCGATGAACCGGGCATTTACATCCGAGGCGAATTTGGCGTCCGGCTTGAGGATTGCATGCATATTACCGAGGACGGCGCGAAGCTCTTCACGGGGCAGAGCGCGTCGCTTGAGCATCCATTCGATACGGCGTAGAGGATATTTCGGCCTCGGAAACTCGACGGCAAGCACCCGCGGCAAGCGCTTTCCTCTGTGGTAGCTTTAGAGAGGGTCTCCTGAACTCTCTACAGAGGGGCGTTATGGATTCGCGGAGCAATCGCCGCAGCGATCGCATTTCCATCTCGTTCACGCTCGAAACACTGGGCATGAACGCCGAAAACCGGCCTTTCCTGGAAACCGCAAGGACGGTGGTCGTAAATCGTCACGGCGCACTGGTTTCGCTCAGTCACAAACTTCGTGTGGGGCAAACGGTCACCGTGCGGCGCCGTGTGGTTGACGGGTCGATTCGACAAGCGGAGGTGCGCGTCGTCGCGTGTGAGAAAGAGACGGCGAATGGCGGAGAGTATGGAGTGTCATTCGTCGATCCGAATCTGGATTTTTGGGGGATCGAATTTCCATCGCCGGAAAGGGCAATCGATGCGGTCGTACGGCTCCTGGTGGAATGCTCGCATTGCAAGTGCCAAGAATTGGCCTATCTTGATTCGCGCGAGCTGAAGGAATTCGAGGCGAATCACCTCTTCGCACGGCAGTGCCGCATGTGCGAATCTCCGACGATCTGGAAACAGCCACTGGAATCGATGTCTCGCGCGGGCACGGGGGATTCGCATCGCGAAGGCACGGGATCAGGGGCCGCGAGCGCGTCGCCCGAACGGGAAACGACACGTTATGAGACGCGTCTCACCGCGTGCGTTCGGGAAAAGCCCGGCACGGAAGAAATGGCCGTGTGTGAAAATGTTTCGCGTCAAGGAGTTGCTTTTCGCACAAAGAACCGATATCAGGAAGGGTCGCAGGTGGAAGTGGCCGTGCCGTACACGCCGGGAATGGCTAACGTTTTTGTTCCGGCAATTGTGATTCACGTGCGGGCATTGCCGGCGGCGGGCCTGTACCGGCATGGCGCAAGATATTTGCGAAAGGACGGCTCAGAACTCACCGCTTAGAGCAGAGGCATGCTCGGCGGTTGGATGCAAATTGTAGCGCATGCTGATATTCAAGAAAACGCGGCCGCAGGCGGTGTCAAAATAAATCGCGGTCTCTTCCGTTTCTGCCTTGCTATCGGAGTTTTCCTGATGCACAGGCGTTTCTGGCGGAAATACTTTGAACTGATAGCCGTGATCGTTGAGCAAAGTGACCGCATTTCCGATCATCATGTTCGCCAGCTCAAAGACCGTTTCACCGATCACTTGATCCGATTGTTGGACTTCTTCCCCCGCGAGAACGCATGCGACGCGTACGGCGGTATCGGAAGTCATGTCGACAATGATGCGGCCTTCGATTTCTCCGTGGATGGCTATCCGCGCCGCGCAGCCCTTTGGCCGATAATCCTCCTGCTCCATGGTCAGGCCGCCGATCTTGGCGGGCTCATGAAGGACGCTTGCCAGCACACAATCCGCCGCGCTGATGAAAGGCTGAATCAGTTCCATCTTCATGAGCGTGTTTCTCCCACGGTTGCATGCGCGTGCGCGTCTTCATCCGTCAACACGTAGCGGATGATTTCGTAGAGCACATCGGGTTTCACGGGTTTTTGCACAAAGTGGCGCGCGCCTTTCTGGAGCGCGGCCAGAATGTTGTCCTGATAACCGACGGACGAAACCATCACGATGCGCGCATCGGGATGCTGCCGCACGATACGTTCGACGGCTTCGATGCCCTCCATTTGCGGCATGGTGATATCCATCAGCACAATATCGGGCTTGGTGCGCGCGTATTCGGTGATGGCTGTGCAGCCGTCGCCGGCTTCGCCGACGACTTCACCTCCGAACGAGTTAATCATCTTCGCCAGGTTCTTGCGCGCGAAGACCGAGTCGTCAACGACGAGATAACGAACCGGCTGGCTATCCTGCTTTCGCGTCAATGGCGTAAATGGTTTCATGAGCGTCTCCTCGAACGATGTTGCCGTCTTTCCATCATTGTATTTGCAGAGCCGGCCCTTTTTGCTGGCCTGATTCGGAAGACTGGCCGGCGCATTGGGCGTAAAGAAAATTGGGAAGAGTCTCGAGATCCAGCACGCGATTGACATGGCCACGCTCGATGGCGCTGCGCGGCATGCTGTCCACCACACAGGAAGTGGAATTTTGAGCAAGCGCGAGCCCGCCTGCGTCCTTCACCAAACGAATGGCATCCGCGCCATCGTCTCCCATGCCCGTCATCAGAAGCGCGATGGCCCGCGCGCCAAACTCTTTGGCTACGGAGCGAAACAAAACATCCGCGGATGGGCGGTGGCCGTTCACGCGTGGCGATTCCGAGACAACGGCGATATGCCCCTGCGGCGTACGACGCACCAGAAGATGCCGGTTGCCGGGACAGATGAGAGCTTGCCCGGCGATGAGCTGGTCGCCGGAACATGCTTCGCGCACTTGAATCGGGGAGTTTTCGTCCAAACGCTTTGCCAGCATTTCCGTGAAGCCCTCCGGCATGTGCTGCGCGATCAGGAAACAGCCGCCAAAATCAGCGGGCATTTGCGAAAGCATGTACTCGAGCGCATGTGGCCCACCCGTGGAGATTCCCACTGCCACGACACGCGTCGGCGGATGATGGTGCTGCCCTTTGGGAAGGCGCGCCTTTAGCCGCGCCGCAGGAATTTCCGCGATCATTTTAGGGATGCCGGAAATTGCCGCTGCTTTGATCTTCATCGCGAGTTCCCGAGCGATTCCTTGCAGCGTGCCAGAGGCGGCATTCGAGGGCTTGGTCACGAAGTCAAATGCGCCCAAGGCCAACGCTTTCAGGGTCTCACGCGCGCCTTCGCGGGAATGCGCGCTGAAAAGAATCACAGGAACGCGAAACCGCCGAGTAATCTCGTGCATCATTTCGATTCCGTTCATGCGCGGCATCTCGAGATCGAGAGTCACCACGTGCGGCTTCAGCTCCTCAATTTTTTTTAGCCCAAATGATCCGTCCATCGCCGTGCCGACAACTTTGATGGTTCCGTCCTTCTCCAAGATTTGCGGAATGAGTTTGCGCATCAGCGCGGAATCGTCAACGACGAGCACGCGCACCGGTTCGCTCATGCGATGGCTCCGAGCGCGGGCATCCGTCCCAGGCGGCTCGCGACCGCCGAAATATTCAGTATGAGCACGACGGTGCCGTCGCCAAGAATCGAGGCGCCGGTGACGATGTCGGATGCGGCTAGGCGATCGTCGAGAGCCTTGATGACCAATTCTTCTTCGCCCATGAGCGCGTCGACAATGAGGCCGAATTTTCGTTCGCCGGCTCCAATAACGACGACGAAGACTTTTTTCGCAACGACGCCGTCCGCCGAACTGGGTTGGTCCAAGTAGACTAGCGTGAGCAGTTGATCGCGCAGGCGGATGACGCTGTGATTGTCAACGCGATGGATGTCGTTGTTTGTGATGCGCGTGATTTCCAGCACATTGGCGATCGGCGCAGCGTAGAGGCGACCATTGATGCGGAAAAGAAGAGCCTGAATGCTGGCGAGGGTCAGCGGCACCATGAGGCGGAATTTCGTTCCTGCCGCGGGCGAACTTTCGATCTCGACCGCGCCTTTCAAGTGTTCGAGCGCGGTGGCAACCACATCCATGCCCACGCCTCGGCCGCTTACTTCGGTGACTTGATCGGCGGTGCTCAGGCCGGGCTGAAAAATCAATCGAGCTGCTTCGGCGTCGGTGAGAGAGGCCACTTCGGATGCTGGAATAATGCCACGCTCAATTGCACGGTGAACCAGTTTTTGCCGGTCGATTCCGCGGCCATCGTCTGAAACCTCGATGACCATTTGATTCCCCTGGTGGTAAGCGTTGAGCTGGACGGTGCCGCATCTTTTCTTTCCGACAGACTCGCGCTCGCTGGGATTCTCGATTCCGTGGCCAACGGCATTGCGAACCAAGTGAGCGAGCGGTTCGGCCAATGCGTCGAGAATGCTCTTATCCAAATCAGTGTTTTCGCCGGAGACGGTGAGAGTAACTTCCCGTTCGCAACTCTTAGCGATATCACGCACCAAGCGCGGAAAGCGACGAAAGAGCTGTTCGACCGGAACCATGCGAATTTTCATCACCGAGCGCTGAAGCTCTTCGAGCACACGAGATTGAAGAGCCAGTGCATCAGCGAATCGGCTGCGCAAGGGGTCTTTGGCGTGGCGTTTGTCGAATTCGATGATGGTTCGGTGCAGCATGGATTTGCCGATGATCAGCTCGCCGATTAAATTCAAGACCGTGTCGATGCGATCGGCGTCCACGCGCAAGGTATGGTCTGCCGCTACCCGTGCCGCCGCCTTCTCGTGCTGTGCAGGCTCGTCCATGGCTCTCGCCGGAGCGTCGCGATGGTTTGGCGGAGGAGTTACGTTGGCCACTCCAGAAGCTCGAGCTTCGGCCTGTAGCAAGACTTCGAGAAGGTCCTGCGAAGGTTCCTGGGCCTCGGAAATTCGCTCCAGAGTTACGTTCGAGATAACCGAGGGAATCTTGCACTTCGCCGCCAGCAACTCCTTGGCATGATCGGTGGCGATGGCGGCTTCAATGTGCGACGCATATTCCGCCGCGGCGGCATCAACGGGATAGATGGCGAGAATCGCGCCGATGTTTCGAAGCACGTTTTGCACGAGCTGAAATGCAGCCGCGTGCATCCCGGTTGCGGGATCGATTTCGAGCGCGATGTTGTAGACGCATTCGTTGCGGCTCAACGAATCGGCAATGCGCTCGCGCTGCACGTCGCTCCAGTCGAACCTCCGAGCAGTGGCAAGGGCAGGGGCTGGTTTGGGCCGCGCCTCTTGTGGACTTTTCGCGATGCGGCGAATGTGCTCGCGAAGTTCTTCGCCCGAGGGAGGTGAAACGTTCATGCGATAGGCGGCCAGCATGGCCTGGAATGTGTCCGCGGCAGTGAATATCACATCGACGGCCGAACTTTGCATGGCGTGGACGGCGCTAGGCCCGAGCGCATCTTCCATTTCATGCGCCAGAGTGCTCAACTCGCGAAAGCCGCAAGCGGCCGAATCACCCTTGAGAGTGTGTACAACCCGGCGGACGCGGCGGATGATTTCCGCGTCTTGCGGGTGAGTCTCGAGCGCCAGCCCCGCTTCATTCAGCTCTTGCAGCAACTCCTGGGCGGTCTCAAAGAAAAGCTCGCGGAGTTCGGCAGCGCGTTCGTCGGGAAAGAAGTTCATGCCGGCACCTCGAGGCGCTGGTACGCGGTGCCGTTATTCTGATGGATCATCTTAAATTTCGTGGTGAGGCCGAACAGGCTCTCCGCGTGGCCGACAAATAAATATCCGTCGGGATTCAAGCAGCGGTGAAACTTCTCGATGAGGCGTTTTTGTTCCGCCTCGTCGAAATAGATCATTACATTGCGGCAGAAGATGATGTCGTTCCGTTGCGGCAGGAACTCAGTCTTCAGATTGTGAAAGTCGAATTGCACGAGATTTTTCAGGGATGATTTAACGGCGTATTTGTCGCCCTGCTTTTCGAAGTAGCGCAAGCGGCATGTATAGTCGACCGCCTCCATCTGGTTGTCTGTGTAAAGTCCTTGCTGTCCCTGCAAGAGCGCGGAATAGCTGATATCGGAGGCGACGATTTCAACTTTCCACGGCGGAGGGATCAAAGGCTTTGGCGAGGGCATGTCAAAGGGCAAAGGATTGCGCAGATAGTAGTAAGCCAGAGCGTCGCAGACGCCGATGGCCATGGTGTAGGGTTCCTGGCCGGTGGAGCAGCCGGCGCTCCACAAACGCAGCGAAAAATCGCGGCGCTCCTGTTTCCTACGCAGGAGATTCTCCAGGACGACTTTGGAGAAGAGCTCCAGTTGCGGCAAATTGCGAAAGAAGCTGGTCTCGTTGACGGTGAGGTTCTCGACCAGCGCGGCCAGCTCCTTTTTTCCGTCGCGGCTGGTCAGCAGGCGGTAATAGCTGTAAAAGGAATCCATGTTGCAGGCTTTGAGGCGTCGCTGTAAGCGATCGCACAGAAAATGAATGCGATGTTCGTCGAAGCACATACCGCATTCTTGGTAGACAAGGGTTTGCAGAAGCTTGAGTTCAGGCTCGGTGAGGGGCGCCGGAATTGTCAGTGTCGCCATAGTGAATGTTCACTCGCTGTGCTGAATGTTCACGATCAGGCTCAAGCTAAATGTTCGACGACGGGAGAGTTGACCTCGTCGAGATGATGCAATTCGCCACCGTCTAAAATCTTGTTCAAGTCGACAAGGATGATCAGGCGATTGTTCAGTTTTCCCACACCCGTGACGTAGTCGATCTCTCCGTTCAAGAAGACTGAGCTGGGAGGTTCGATATCCGAAGGGGGGATTTTGAGCACTTCGGATGCGGAGTTGACAATGAGGCCGACGGTGCGATTCTCAAGCTCGACGACAACGATACGGTTTTTCTTGTTGTTCTCAACTTCGGTTTCGCCAAATCGTTTGCGTAAATCCACGACGGAGATGATCTTGCCACGCAGGTTGATTACGCCTTCGACGTATTTCTGAGCGTTCGGGACGGCCGTTATTTCCGGCACGCGCACGATTTCGCGGACCAGCGAGATGGGAACTCCATAGGTCTCCCGGCCAATCCGCAACCCGACGATTTGGATGTCTTTTGTCATCATGCGCCGGCTACGCTCGGACGAGATCGGATCGGTAGGAATCTTCGGAATCGTTGTCGTGATCAGAATTACCGCGCCTCGAGAGGCTGCGACTCGCATCGTGTGCATCGCGATCGATTCGGAAGCGACCCATGCTTTCCAGCAGCATGCGCGAGAGCTTGGACATCTGCTCGGCGGTTGCGGCAAGCTCCGTGGAGCCGGAAGTGGACTGCTGGACGATTTCGCGCATTTTTTCCATTGCGCGCACGACGCCCTGCGCTCCGGAAGCCTGTTCCTCGACGGATGAATTGATTTCCTGGGTGATTTCGGTGAGCCGCGTAGTCGCTTTGGCGATCTGCGACGATCCACTGGACTGTTCGTTGGTGGCCGCGCCAATCTCCTGGGCAAATTTGTAAACTTCGCTGACCACATTGGAGATTTTGCCGAAGGCTTTGTTGAGGTCGAGCCCGAGAAGTAGCCCGTCTTGAACCATCTGCGTGCTGGTTACCATATTGTTGACGGCCTGGCGAGCTTCGTCCTGGATTCCCTGGATAAGCTCCGCGATCTCCTTGGTGGATTGCGTGGATTTTTCGGCGAGCTTGCGGACCTCATCGGCAACGACGGCAAACCCCAGACCGTGCTCGCCGGCGCGCGCGGCTTCAATGGCGGCGTTGAGCGCGAGCAGATTGGTTTGCTCGGCCAGATCGTCAATCACTTCGATGATCTTGCCAATATTGTCCGCGCGCTTGCCGAGCAAGCCGATGATTTCCGAGGAAGACTGGATCGCCGTACTGGTGCGGTTTAAGCCGTCGGTGGCTTTTTCCATGGTGGTGATTCCTGTTTCCACCTCGACGCGCGAGCGGTGGCAAATATCCAGCAGAATTTTTGCGGTGTCGGCGACACGCTGTACGGATGCGACCATTTGCTCGATGGACGCGGAAGTTTCGGCGACGCTCGAAGCTTGCACCTGCGTATTTTTGACGACGTTTTGCACGTTGATGCTCATTTCATGCATGGTGCTGGTGACTTCATCAATGGCGGAGGCAGCCTGCACGCTTATTTTGGCGGACTCTTCCGACGCGGCGGCCATCTGGCTGGCTCCGGCGGCCACCTGCGCGGCGGTGTCGCGGACGCGCCGCACCATTTCGCGCAGCCCGCGCGCCATTCGCGAGAATGCTGTGGCCATTGTGTCGCGCTTGGAGAGAGGCTCGATTTCCACGGTAAGCTCGCCCTCGGCGATCGCTCCGGACACTCCGGCCATGCGTTTGAGGTGTCCCACCATGGCACGGAAATTATCCGCGAGGCGGCCGACTTCGTCGTCGCGGCGAATGTCGATGTTGTGGTCCAAGTCCCCGGCGCTGCCGATCTCGTGGGCCACTTCGATCAAATGATCGAGCGGGTCGGTAATGGACTTCGCTGTGTAGTAGGCGATGCCGAGGCCCAGAAGAATGGCCAGTAACATCCCGAAAGAGCTTCCGACTGTGCTGATCCCGCTGGCGCGGGCGGCGGAATCGTTTGCCGCGTCAAGGGATTGACGCAGCCGTGTTTCAGCATCGTCCAGTACATCGATGGATTTGCCGATCCATGATCCGGGATTCTTCTCGAGGTAAAAGACTTGCAAGTCCGACACGGTACTGTCGCCCGAATCGACTTGGTGACGTTTTGCAATCAATGGCCGGGCAAAATCTTGATCCCAGTCTTGCTCGCTTGCCTCGACCTGGACAAGCGCGTCATGGAGCACTTCGTCATTGTTATTCGCCTCAGCTTTGACGATGTAATCAATCAGGTCGCTTTCCTGCTTGTTTGTCGTCGCCTCGATTCGGGGATCACCGCTCAGCAAGAAATTACGCAGGCCGAGCCGCGCCTCCATCATCTGGTAGCGGACGGACTCGATCACCTGAACGCTCTCGAGTGTCGAGGCAGCTTTCTTGCGGACCGAATGCTCGCGGAGCAGCGCCGACAAATTCACCGCGAACACTATCGACAGGATCAACAGAATGGATCCAAACCCGGTATAGAGCTTCTTTCCGATGGTCATTGGCCAGCGCCTCCCCATGCCCTGCGCGCAACATTGCTCTTCCCGACTGAAAGCCGTTCAGAAAAACGAGAATCTATTGCTGGCCGCTGAAGTCGAATTCGATCACTTCTGTTGTTTCTTTCGGCCCAGGTTCAAATTTCCAGTTTTTTAACGCCTTCATCGCAGACTCAATCAACAGCGGACTGCCGCCCACCGCGCGGGTGGTTTTCACGTGGCCGTCGGGCTCCACGATTGCTTCTATTTTTACTTTGCCGGTGATGTTCATTTGCCGAGCGAGGTTGGGATAATCGGGTACAACTCGACGGCTGACCTTTCGCTTCGTGGCTGAATCTTGGGCCGAAGCGAGCGGCGTGAGCAAGAGTCCCGCCGCCACTAAGACTAGGCTGAAACCCAAGAGTTTCTTTGTGAGGTTCACGGACTTCTCCTTGGATGGGCCTGAATATCCGTAATCCCTGAATGCAAAGCATGGACCAGTTCCGATGCTGCAATTATTCATGCAGGCGGGAGCCTCGACGAGTTCGTAAGACTAATAGAAACAGTAACTTACAATTTAACATGGACTACAGCCTCGATGCCGTGCTTTGGCCATTTCGTCTCATCCGCCTGGCGATACCTGTGTAAGCGTCTCATGTTGAGAGACGGAGCTGGCAGCGACTGATACATAGTTCAGCAACTCGCGCGGCGCACTTGTTGACTCAAAATGAGATGGAGGGCTACCGTTGAAGTGTTTCTCAAACTTCAAGATTGGCGCGCAGGCCCCCTAGTCTCCATGCGTGCACGGTTGCGGTTCAGAGTCCTCTCGTCTAGCGACGAAGGCAGCGTCGAGCGCCTTCTTGCACAGTTGTGCATTTTCGCCCGCCATCGCAAGGCGCAAGATTTGGTTTCCTTTGTTTGCCGCACTACAAAAGCCTTTTTCTGGATCGACTGGGCGCGCTATAGGCGGATGGAGTGCGAGTGGCCGTCATGAAGAAGCACGCCAAAAGGAGCGCATCCGCGCCGAATTCCATCCGGTCCAGGCGCAGAGAAGCGACCGCGGACGACGCCGTGGAGCTTCGAGCGCGAAGCTTGATGAATCTGGCGCTGGAGCTGAAGCCATCGCTGCGCCTGCCAGAATTTGTTGGCCGGTTCACCTGTCGAGCGGGAGAAATTCTGGGAGCACGAGCGGCGATCCTGGCGCTCACTCGCGGCACGCAACTCGAAACGGTTCTTGCGAACGATTTGCGCGGTCCTGGCCGCGAGCTTGACTGGCCAAGCCTGAATGCCGCTCTCACGAAGCTTGTCCAAGAGTATCAGGAACCGATTCTATTGGGTTCTGCAACAGCACTTCTCGGAGCGTCTCTGGCGCGCAGCTTTGGATGGCATGATCTTTGTTTCGTGCGCCTGGCCGGGACGGAAGGCGACCTTTTGGGCGCCCTCTGCCTGGTCGACCGCGCGAAAGATCTGTCCGATGCAGACCGAAACTTAGTGCAGGCGCTGGCCGGGCACGCTTCCGTCGCGTTGGAAAATTCGCGGCTTTTTTCGCGTATCGAACACTCCAAACGGCAGTGGGTTGAAGATTTCGACGCGATCAGCGACCTGATCGTGGTTCACGATCCTAGCAATGTGATCTTGCGAATCAATCGTCCCCTTGCCGATGCGGTGGGTTCGCGGCCGTCCGAACTGGTTGGGAAAAGTACGCGAGCACTCAGTGGCATCGCCGCGGATTCGTCCGTTCTCGCTTGCCCGTTTTGCCGGGAGTCGGAGCATACAGCGGAAGAGTCTGTGTTTACATCGGGCGCCCGCGCGTTCCTGATTTCCACGTCGCGGATCGGTTCGGGAGAGGAAGGCTCGCGCACGATCCATATCTTGAAAGACATCACCGAACAGCGCCGGTATCAGACACAGCTTCAGCGCGAGCGCGACTTCAATACCAAAATACTTAACAATACACAGAGCATGATTCTGGTGCTCGATACGGCCGGCTTAGTCAGCTATGCCAACCGGCGGTGCTATGAATCCGGTTACGCCAAGGAAGACCTGCTCGGCCGCGCGTTCGCAGAATTCATTCCGCGAAACCGACGGGGGCAATTCGATCGGACTTTTGAGAGCGCACTTCGCGGAGTGGCTTCGGAAAACATGGAGCTTCCGGTGCTGCGCGGGAATCGCAGCACCGGGCAATTCTCCATCAGCCTGAGCCCCATGCGCGATGAGCAAGGGCACGTCAACAGCATCGTGGTTGTGCTCGCCGATATCACGGACGCCGCTGTTTTGCAGGCGCAGCTCCGGCACAGCGAAAAAATGGCCGCCGTCGGCCAGCTCGTTGCCGGCGTGGCTCACGAAATCAATAATCCGCTTGCGGCGATTGTTGGGTACTCGGACCTGCTTCTGGAAAACACCAGCGTGCCGGAATCGGCGAAGGAGGAGCTGCGCATCGTGCTGAAGGAAGCGGAGCGCACAAAGGAAATTGTGCAAAATCTCCTGCGATTCGCGCGGCAAATGCCCGCCAAGCGTGAAGCTCTAGACATTCATGGTGTTTTGCGTCAAGTGCTGCAATTGCGCACGTATGGCGCCACGGGCGATGGCGTGGAAGTGATCGAGCGCTTCGACAAGCTGGTTCCGCAGGTTTTCGGCGATGGGCACCAGTTGCAACAGGTGTTTCTGAATATTCTGAATAACGCCTATGACGCGATTCGCGAAGCTTGCCGCGCCGGCAAAATAGAGATTGCCACGCGTGAACGCAACGGCGTGGTGGAGATCGCGGTGCGCGACAATGGCATCGGCATTTCCGATAGCGCGCGAATTTTTGAGCCCTTTTACACAACGAAAGAAGTCGGCAAAGGAACCGGTTTGGGACTGAGCATTTGCTACGGCATCGTGAGAGAACACGGTGGCGATGTGATTTGCGAAAACAATGCCGATGGGATGGGATGTACATTTTTTGTCCGGCTTCCGGCGGTTAACGCCGCGGAAACGGCTTCGGTGGCGGGTACGACCCGTTAGTGGCACGCGGGTTGAAGCTTGGGGGAAATTCGGAGAGTAAGAAGGGGAATTAATGTCCAACGATTTGCGTATCCGATTTTTGGTGGTTGACGATGAGGCTTCCATTCGGAAGTTGTGCATGACGATCGGTGAAAAGCTCGGCTTTGCGGTCTCGGAGGCGGAAAATGCGGAAGCCGCGCTGGCTTTGGTGGAGGCGCATTTGCCGGAAGTGGTTATCGCAGACCTGAAATTGCCGCAGATGAGCGGGGTCGAGCTGCTGCGTCAGATCAAGCATCTTCTTCCCGCCACTGAAGTGGCCATCATGACGGGCCACGGCACCGTAGAATCAGCGGTCGATGCCATGAAACTGGGCGCATACGATTACATCGAGAAACCTTTTCGTGTCGAGAAACTGCGATCCCTGCTGCAGCGCATGGCGGAAAAAGTGAGCCTCGTTGCCGAGAATCAGTTTCTGCGGGAGCGCATGGACGCGGAGACGCGCCTGGATGGTATTGTCGGGACGTCCACAAAAATCCAGGACGTGCTGCGCATGGTGGCGCGGCTGAAAGATTCACCGGCTCCTGTTTTGATCGTCGGCGAAAGCGGGACGGGCAAAGAACTGGTCGCGCGCGCCATCCATTTTCGCGGGCCTTTGGCGCAAAGGCCTTTCGTCGCCGTTGATTGCGGCGCGCTGGTTCCCACTTTGATGGAAAGCGAGCTCTTCGGCCACGAAAAGGGCGCTTTCACCGGAGCGCTCAAGTCGAAGGCGGGCCTCTTCCAGGCGGCGAATGGTGGAACAATATTTCTGGACGAAATTGGCGAGCTTCCCCTGGAAATGCAGGCCAAACTGCTGCGCGTGCTGCAAGAGAAGGAAGTGCGACCGGTCGGCAGCAACGAAAGCGTCGCCGTGGACGTGCGCGTGATCGCGGCGACCAACCGAGATCTGGAAGCAGCGTATCGCGCCGGCGCATTTCGGAAGGATTTGTTCTTCCGGCTGAATGTGGTGATCGTGCACATGCCCGCATTGCGCGAACGCCGCGCGGACATTCCCGTGCTGGTGCGGTCCTTTCTGGAGCGCCACGCCGCCGGCGAAAACGTTCAGATCAGTGCAGCGGTGATGAAAGCGTTCCTGCAGTACGATTGGCCCGGCAACATTCGAGAACTGGAGAATTGCATAGCCCGTGCTCTGGCTTTGGGCGACCGGCAGTCGATTGGGTTGAACGATCTTCCGCCTGCGCTTCGCTCCAGCGAAGAAACGGACTTTTCAACCGAGGACTCTCGGGTGCTTGCTTCCACGGCCCTTGCCGACATGGAGCGCATGACGATCATTCGCGTTTTCGAGCAAGTGGGCGGCGATAAGGCGCTGGCCGGCAAGATGCTTGGAATCAGCCGCGCGACGTTGTATCGCAAACTGAAGCTGTATCAGATTCCACTGCGGCAGTCCCGGAAGATGGTTGCGGCCGCAGCGCCGGAGCAGTAGTGCTTTCGCAGCATTTGTCTCACGATGGCCAGCACGGCGCACCAGTTAGTGAGACATTTTCGTCGCAGGGTGAGACATGCAAGAGATTGCCCGTGCGACGCCTTCCGTAATTGCCGCAATTCCAACGAGTTGAGTTTCCTCCTGGTGTCCCCGCTTTGGCCGCACGCGTGCTTTCCTCACTTCATTGCGCCGAGGGCAGGGTGTACTTCGGCTTAGATAGCACTCTGCGCAAGGGGTTCTGAATTGCCATGACCAAGCTTGCTGGAAAATCCGTCCCGCCCGAACAGGCGACTCCGTCGCTGAGCGAAAAAGCGGAAGCGATCGCGGGCGCTTGGGCCGAAGCCCGGCTCGTTTATCCGCTTTTTTTCTATTTGGCCACACACTTCCACTTGGCGATTCCGCCTATTCATGATGCTGCGCTTCCTGCCGCTTGTCCCGCTACGGAACTATTCGAGCAAGTGATTTGCTGGCTCGACGAAATGGATGCGCAAATCCGGACCAATCAGTTGCGGCAGCTCTTGCACTCACTCAAAGACGTGAGACCGGAGAGCTTGCGCGCGCTGATCTTGCGCTTGCTGCGTCACGCCGAAAAATCGGCGACCGATCGCGATAATATCGACCTGCTGCTCGCGACGTATTTCGCCCTTTGCGCTCCTGAAGATTTGTATGCCTGCGAAATTACGCTTGCCGATGTGGCTCAGGTCCTGCAGAGCGTTCTCGCCGATGCGGATCCCACGGAACTCGAATGGTGCGGGCCCCTCAATCAAGTGCTCGATGCGATGAAAGAATGCAGGGGGCTGCGCGAAGTATTTGCCGCGAAACTGCTGGAGAAAGGGCGCGAACTGAAGGATGCGGCCGGCTTCATGTTCTATGATCCGGCAGCCCTGGTGGCATTCACACGATTCAATTTTCTGTTGCGCCGCTCGTTTTTCCGCTTGCTCCACGCGGACTTGCGCGCGATTCGCGAAGGCCTGACCGAGCTTGAGCGCCGCGGCATTTCCACAGTCGATTGCCGCACTGCGGGACTTACTCAACAGGAACCCGTGGCGCACCTGCGGGAGATTTCGCTCGCGTGGCGCCAACCCATATCCGCCGATTATGCGGCGGAATCCGCGAACCGAACCTTCGAGCAGCTTCTTACTATCCGGGCCGCAGTCGAGCGCGCACTAGGGATCTTACCGGTCGAAGTTAAAGTGCCGGTGATCGGCTCAATTCCGTCGACGGAAAAGCCAAAATCTGTTTCTGCGCCTCCTGAGCAGCAACCTGTGCCGCGGCAGGCGCACGAATCGAGCGAGAGGCCTACGCCAAAGCCGCGAATTGTCACGTTGCCCAATCGCAATGAGGCGTCTTCGACGGAGGTTCGTGGCAGCGTGCCATTGCCAGGCGAGCAACCTGTTCGAATTCCTGCGGCGCCAATGGGCCCAACGAAGCCAAGCACACCAGCAGCACGTTTGCCGGATCATTTGTCAGATCAGGCGCCAGGGCAAGCGCCGGGCGCGGAAATCAAGCCGTCGCTGGCGTCCACTTTGCGGCCAGCGCCTCCCGTTTCCGCGCTGGCTGACTCTCCTGCGCCACCTGTTGAGCGCGCCGCGATTTCCGGGACTCGCACTGCACCGCCGATGAGCGATGTCCTTTCCCCGGATCTGGAAAAGTGCCTCGAAGGCATTTGGGAACAATTGATTGAGGCGCCGCCTACGCGAGGCCGTTCCATGAGCACGGTGACCCTCGGCGATGCCAGGATCTTGCTATCTGCATGGGAAGTAAACGCGTTCGTCAGCGACGGCGGACAGCTTTCGGAAGATCTTCGCCGTGCGGTAGCCGCGCGTGCCTTGGTTGCACTGGCGCGCCAGGAAGAGAAAGTATCTGGCGATCGCACAAAACTCAACGACGCCGTGGCTTTGGGTCGCGAGGAAATGAAGTATTTGCAAGGGCGCGTTGACCAAGCGCAGCGGACGAAAAACACGGAAGCGGCGGTGAATCTGGGCATCAGCGCCCGGCGCCTGCTTTCCACGATCGAAGAAGCGCAGACGTAAACAGTTAGTTGGCTCGGCTGGCGGAGTTGTTGCCGTGGCCTTGTCCCGGGAGGTTTATGTGTTGAAAAAGGTTCTTGTCGTCGACGACTCCGTTGCAGCCGTGAAAATGATGCAGGGAATGCTCGAGCAGGGCGGCTATGTATCTGTCGGCCTGAGCGATCCACTGCGGATCGAAGAGGCTATCACCACGGAGCATCCCGGTCTCATTCTTCTGGATGTGGTCATGCCGCAGCGCAACGGTTTTCAAATCTGCCGCGACCTGAAAGGGAACACATTGTTTGGCGGTATTCCTGTGATTCTGGTCAGTTCGAAAAATACCTCGAGCGACAAGTTCTGGGGACAACAGCAAGGCGCGGACGCGTATATTGCCAAGCCTTTTACCGCCGAGGAACTCTTGGAAACGGTGCGGAGATTTGCCTGATGCTTGATGATTACAAGCCGGACCACAGCTTCGAACAGGAGCGTGAGCTCGCCGCCATCGAGCCTGATAGCGGCGAGATGCTCGATTTTCCAGAGACGATCGAGCCGTTCGATGCGGCTTCGCTTAGCGAGCGCAGCCCGGAGAGCCAGTACTGCGTGTTTCGCGCGGGCCGCGAACGTTTTTGCCTTTCTGTTCTTGCGATTGAAGAAGTCGTGGGATGGCCTCCGGTGACACGGGTTCCGCTCGCCCCGTCGTTCTTGATGGGTGTTTTCAACTTGCGCGGCTCCATTGTTCCGCTGGTTGACATTGCCTTCACCGAAGGCCGCCGGGCCGGGCTGCTGCCGCGACACGTGGTCGTTGCAGCATTGCGGGACGATGCCAGCGCAACCAATCTTCGTTTCGGCATTGCCGCCGACGAAGTGATCGGTACTTACACTGCGGCGGACGACTCGCTGCTTGACCAAATGCCCAGCGAGATTCCGCATTGCCGCGGCATGCTGCGTCACGATGACCGCCTGGCGCTGGTGCTCGATTTAAAGAAAATGATCGAAGTATTTCCGGTGCCCGTCATATGAGCTCGCAGGGATCGCATTGTTTTGAATACCGCCGCTTTGGACGCGGCCATCAAGCTTTTCGATTTGGAGGATGTTATGAAATCGCGTCTTAGCTCGACCATCTGGACCTTAATTCTGTGGGATGCGGCCGCGCTCGGCGGAGTTCTCGGCCTCGCGTTCCATGCAGGCGCCGCAGCGAGTGGGCAGTCGTTCGCCAATTTTTCGGCGCTTCCGAGCGGGGCGTCGACAAGCCTGCTTTGCGCCGGGGGGCTGGCGATTGCGACGTTTCTGCTGCACGTGATCCTGCTGCCGAAGCGCGTGATCGCGCCGCTGACAGAACTCGCGAGCTTTTCCGAGAAGCTCGCGGCTGGCGACGCTCGCGCGAAAGCGGAGATTGCGTCGTCGGATGAGTTCGGCTTTATCGCTGAGAATTTGAATCGTAGCGCGGCGAAAGTGGCGCGTTCGTCGGTGAGCCAGGAAGCGTCAGAATCATTGCAACGGAGCATCACTGACCTGCTCAACTTGATCAATCAGGTTTCGCGCGGCGATTTGACGATGCGCGGCAGAGTGACCAACGATGCGCTTGGCAACGTCACTGACTCGGTGAACTTGATGCTCGACAATTTCACGAAAGTCATCGAGCGCGTTCGCAAAGCGGCGATCGACGTCAACAACAGCGCCGGACACATTCTGTTTGCCGCCGACGAAATGACCACGGGCGCAACACAGCAGGACCAAGAAATCACTAATACTTCGTCAGCCGTGGAAGAGCTGACGGTGTCGATGAAACAGGTGTCGAACAACGCCGAAGCCAGCGCGGAAGCCGCACGGCGCGCGCTGGACGCCGCGGAACAGGGCAACCGCGCCGTCCGCGACACACTCGAGGGCATGCAGCGCATTCGTGCTTCGGTGCAAGCGACGGCCAAGAAAATCAAATCGCTTGGCGACCGTTCGCTGGAAATTTCGGAAATCATCAATGTGATCAACGACATTACGGAACAGACCAACCTGCTGGCGCTCAACGCCGCCATCGAAGCAGCGCGCGCGGGCGAGGCGGGCCGCGGGTTCGCGGTGGTCGCCGACGAAGTTCGCAAGCTTGCCGAGCACTCACGCAGCGCGACAAAGGACATCGCGGCACTGATCAAAGCCATTCAGGCCGAGACGAACGAAGCGGTGGTCGTCATGGAAGAAGGCACAAAGGAAGTGGAAGTCGGCGCCAGCCTGGCCGATCAAGCGGGAAAAGCGCTGGAAGCGATCTCCAGTGTCGTACGCCAATCCGCCGAACTCGTGCAGGAGATTTCGCTAGCCTCGAAACAACAGGTGCGAGGCACGGAAGGCGTGGCCAACGCGATGCAAATTATTTCCGGAATCACGCGGCAGACTTCGCAGGGGGCGCGGCAAACGGTGGCGACGGTGGGCGACATGGTGAAGCTCTCCGAACAGTTGAATGAAGCCCTGGCTCAGTTCCGCTCCGGATCGAAAAATGGTTCAGAGACTGCGGCGGCCGACGAATCCCGGTCCGTACCGGTGCCTATAGGTGCCCGCCGCTAGGCATTCGATTGTGATTCACTAACGCGCGCCGAATATGAAACATATTGCAACTGCTTCGATTACGGATTACGAGCTCGATGAGATTCGTACGCTCATTGAGCGACGCTCCGGCATTTTGTTCGATGCGTCGCGTGAACGGTTTTTCTCGACACGCATTCGCGAACACATGGCGGCAAGGCATTTCGCGCACGGCACAGACCTGCTTCGCAAGCTGCATGACTCGAATGTTGAATATGACACGCTGGTCGAGCGCTTGCTGACGCAGGAGACTTCCTTTTTCCGCTATCCGGCAGTTTTCGAGGCCTTTCAGAGAAAAGTTCTTCCCGAACTACACATGAAGAAATTCTGGGAGAACCCGAGGTCTTTGCGGGTGTGGAGCGCCGGGTGCGCCACGGGAGAAGAGCCCTATTCCATCGCCATTTCGGTGGCAGACGCACTGATGTTTTCCGAAGCGTGGAACGTTGAGATCCTGGCGACGGATATCAGCAAGAATGCACTGAAATACGCGCAGCAAGGCGTGTATTCCCGCAGAAATATCGGCCATCTTTCTCCGCGCCAACTGGATGCGTATTTTACCGCCTCCGGCAATGAACACGTCATCAAGCCGCGCGTCCGCCGCATGGTTTCGTTCGCGCCCATGAACTTGGCGCAGGCCGTGTACCTCGGACGCCTAGATTGTATTTTCTGCATGAACGTCATGATCTACTTTTCGGAGGCGCGCAGGAATTCGTTGATCCAGCACTTCTACGAATATCTCGAGCCCGGCGGCTATCTGTTTCTCGGCCATTCGGAATCCGTTTCGAATGTTCCGGTAAAGTTTGAGGCGGTTGTCTGCGGGGACTGCATTCTTTATCGCAAGCCAGCGGGCGAAATGATTTATCGCGGCGCGGCGCTCGTGGAAGGTGCCCTGTGAGCGATCCTGGAAAAGGCGCAATCGAAGTCTTTCTGCAGGAAGCGTCTGAGCACCTGCAATTCCTGCGGGAATACGCGAGCATCCTGCAGGAGCCGCAGCCCAATCCCGAGAATCTCGAACGGCTGTACATTGCCGCGCATACGCTCTCCGGCACTTCGGCGACCTACGGATTTCCGCTGTTCTCGGAAATCTCAGGCAAGCTCGCGCATATTTTTCAGTACACGCGCAACGCGCCTCTCAACTCCGACACTATAGCGCCTCTCACGGAGTTTCTCTCTGACGCCATCTCCGTTCTCGAATTCGATCTGCTCGAAATCAGCGACTCCGCCATGGAAGTGGCATTGGACATTCAAGCATTCAAGCAGCGCTACGCCTTCGCATTTCCTGCGGCTGCACCTTCTTCCCCGGTTGAAACCGCCATCGCCAGCACTTCGGGAGAGGCGGCGGATTCGGTGCCGCATCCGACTCAAGAAACTACTTCGCATTATGACTCCTTGCCGCACGATGATGAGGTTGCCGACGAAGTCCTGCAGTTTTTCGTTCCTGAAGCCGAGGAACACCTCCAAACCGTTACGGAATGCCTGCTCGCGCTGGAAACAAATCCGAGCCCCGAAGATGTAAACCGGCTGTTTCGGGCCATGCATACGGTCAAGGGCTCGGCGGCTCAGGTTGGCCTGCACCGTATTTCCGCGATCGCCCATCGCGTCGAAGATTTGATTGGGCAGGTTCGCGATGGCATTCTTGCCCCTGGTGCCGAACTCACCGATCTGTGCCTGGAATCCGCGGACATTTTGAAGAAGTTCTTGCATCACCAATGGCACAGCGAAGCCGACGCTCGCACAGCGGTCGACCTGCTGCTTTCACGCATTTCTGAATTTCTGCCGGAGGAAACAGACGTCCCGACGCCGGCGGATTCCGTGGAAAGCGCCATGGTTCA
The DNA here is from genome assembly GCA_049787175.1 of Candidatus Acidiferrales bacterium. Classification (GTDB taxonomy): domain Bacteria; phylum Acidobacteriota; class Terriglobia; order Acidiferrales; family UBA7541; genus DAHUXN01. The sequence goes on from JBAQYT010000135.1 coordinate 51,916, forward strand.
AGCTGCTGTTGAGGGAGCGGGCCTCGCCCATTCCACCGACCCCGCGCACAGCGATGACGCGGCCGCTGAGGCGTCCAAGCTCTCTCCTGTGAATGCGCCCCAGCTGCACTCTGTCCGCATTTCACTGGAGCGTTTGGACAAAATGATGAACGCGGTCGGCGAACTGGTCATCAATCGCACGCGCATGATCGGCCGTCTGGCCGAGCTTGAGAAGCTCGTCGAAATCTTGAATTTCTCCAAGTCTCGCCTGGGAGAGAAGATTTCCGGATTTCAAGACAAGTACGAATTCCGATGGGTCGGAGCGCAGTCTACGTCGCTTTCTTCAAATGTGAGTCCGCAACATGCCTCCAGGGCGCCTTCCGACAATCGCCATGATCCGTTTAGCGAATTCACCGAACTCGAGATGGATCGGTACGATGATTTCAGCATTCTCTCCCGTTCCCTGGCGGAGATTTCCGCCGACGTAAACGAGGTTCTCGCGCAGCTCGGCGGCTTTATGGGCCGCGTCGATGCGGATATCGATGAATTTACGAAACTGGCGCATCACCTTCAGGATCAGATTACGCAGGCGCGGATGGTTCCGATCGGCAATCTGTACACGCGCCTGTCGCGGACGGTGCGCGATGCCGCGAAGATGTCAGGCAAAGAAATCGACTTCGTTCTGGACGGCGCTTCCACAGAACTTGACAACAACATCATTCAGCAGATTTCCGATCCGCTGATTCACATTGTCCGCAATGCCGTTGCACACGGCCTGGAAATGCCGGAGGAGCGCGCGCAGCAGGGCAAGAATCCTCGAGGGCGCATCGCTGTGCGCGCCTATCACCGCGGCAATCACATTTTCATCGAGGTGGAAGACGACGGCTGCGGCATCGATGCGGAGAAGGTTCGCGCCCGCGCCGCCGAATCCGGATTCGTTTCCGCCGAGCAGGCGCGTCAGATGAACGACCGCGAATTGCGCAATCTCCTCTTTTTGCCCGGATTTTCCACGGCCCACGAAAAGACCGAACTGGCCGGCCGCGGCGTGGGCCTGGACGTCGTCAAATCGAATCTGGATGCGCTCAATGGCGAAGTGGAAATACGCACCGAAGTTGGACAAGGCTCTTGTTTCACGCTGAAAGTTCCGCTCACGCTGATTATTTCACAGGCGCTCTTCGTTCGTTGCGGCGCATCGCTTTTTGCTTTGCCGCTTGGCTTCGTCGAGGAAATTCGGCGTTTGCGTCCCGAGGAGATTGAGGATGTCGGCGGCAAGCTGCTCACAAAAGTTCGCGATGAGATTATCGACGTGGTTCGGCTCGACGCGCGTCTAGGCCTTCCTCTGCTCGAAACAGTGAACGGTTATTTTCGGATGGTTATCGTCAAAGTCGCGGGGCGGCGCGTTGGCTTGGTGGTGGACGAAGTCCTGCGAAAAGACGAAGTGGTCATCAAGAATCTTGGGGGCTTCCTTCGCAACATCAGGCTTTTCCCCGGCGCGACGATTGCCCCTGACGGAAGTTTGATTCTTGCCATCGACTTGCATCGGCTGGTCGCCCTGGAACTCTCCGAGCACGCCTCGATCAGCGCCACGGCCGCGGCAGCGCGGGTGTTCGCGCCGGGGGCCGCAGCGGTTGCGTCGGGCAGCATTCCCGCGGAGGCGATTGACGAAGTTCAGAGCGAGCGCGTGGTTGTCGTCGTGGATGATTCCATCAGCGTGCGCAAATTCGTCGGCAGGATGCTCGAGAAAGCCGGCTATCGCGTGCTGCTTGCTTCTGACGGTCTGGAGGCGACAGAGCTTGTGGCGCAATCGGGCGCGCATTTGATCATCACCGACCTCGAAATGCCACGCATGAATGGATACGAGCTGATGAGCCATTTGCGCCAGAATCGGGAAACGCGCCGGATTCCGACGATGGTCGTTACCTCGCGCGCCGGCGCAAAACACCGCGACCGCGCATTAAAGGAAGGCGCGGTGGCATTTCTCACAAAGCCCGTACAAGAGGAACAGTTGCTTGCGGCCGTGGCGTCGATTCTAGGAGTGGAGAAGGCGGGGCTGCGTCACCGGCCCGTGCCTGTTGGCTGAAACCATGAATGCCGCCACAAAAAAGATTCGTGTGCTGCTGGTGGACGATTCGTCCTTCATGCGCAAAGTGCTGCACGGCATCGTCAGCGCCGATCCTCAGATGGAAGTCGTCGGCCAAGCCAAGGATGGAAACGAAGCGATCGCCATGGCGCAATCGCTCAAACCCGACGTGATCACCATGGACATCAACATGCCGCACATGGATGGTTTGCAGGCGACCGAACAGATCATGTCGCAGAATCCGAAGCCGATTGTCATTGTCAGTTCGGAAACGCGCGACGGCGCCTCAAGCACGCTGGCCGCTTTGGAGCTAGGCGCGATTGATTTCATTTCCAAGCCTTCCAGCGGCATCGACCTTGACATGAATTCAGTGGGCGCCGATCTGAATCGCAAGTTGAAGATGGCGGCGAAAGTTCACGTGATACGCACTGCGGCGCGACCGAAGCTCCGTGCTGGCGCAGCGCATCGGTCTGCTCCTTCGGCCGTCTCGACTGAGCACGCCGGCTCCGCTGGTGTGGCAGGTAGTCGCTTCCCCCTGGTGGTGATCGCCGCTTCCACGGGCGGGCCAGCGGCGGTCATGCGTCTCGCGGCGGATCTTCCGAAGGATCTTCCCGCTGCAGTTGTATTGGTTCAACACATGCCCGCGAGCTTCACCAGCCAATACGCTATCCAGCTCGCCGACGCGACGGAAATCGAAGTGAAAGAAGCCTCAGCGAATGAAGCTCTCGCCCCCGGCATTCTCTACGTTTGCCCTGGCTCGCACCACCTGCGCATTTCGCCGAAGGGACGCATCGTGCTCGATAGTGGAGCGCGTATTTCCGGGTACCGCCCCTGCGCCGATGTCGCGATGGAAACTGCGGCCGGCTGGACCGGGCCAATAACCACAGGCGTGGTTCTCACCGGCATGGGCAATGATGGTTCGCGCGGCGCTCAGGCAATTTATTCCGCTGGGGGGGCGGTTTTCGTTCAGGACGAGGCGACTTCGGTCATTTTTGGAATGCCTGCGGAGGTTATTAAAACGGGGTTTGTAAGCCAAGTTCTTCCACTGGATCAAATTGCCGCGGCGATTGAAAAACGCGTGCGCCAACTCGCCAGCGCTCCACAGACTGTGCTGCCATGAAAATCGCGCCGAGCGAACCGCGGCCAGGCCGCCACTCTTCTCGCAGCGAGCCGGTGATACTTTTCTCCATTGCGGGCCAGATGTTTGCGATCAATGCGAACGCCATTCAGGAAATCCGCACCACGGACAGCATTTCGGCCGCCGCTTCCGAAGTTTCGGCTGGCGGCATCGCGAAAGTGCGCCATCGCTTGCGGCGTGGCCACAAGACTTTTCACGTGGTAAATGGTTGCGTTCATTTTGGGTTGGCAACGTCGCGCCCGGCGCAGGTTGTGGTCCTGCGAAATCATCGCATCGCTGTTCTCGTGGACTCCATCGATCGGATGGAGACGATGTCGTTCCTTATGGCCCTGCCACCCGGATTCTGTGGCCCCGAGCGTTTGTGGTATCGCGGAATAACCTTAGTTGCTGAAAATGTTGTTCCGGTCGTAAGCCCGTCAGGATTTTTGACGGAGCAGGAACTCGCGCAATTGGACGCAGCAGCGGCGGAGGCTGACATTGCCGCAGAGGCCGCTGTTCAAGCGACACATCAGGCGCCCGCGGAGCATCCTGAATGACCGTCGCGGTCGAAACTCCCACAAAATCTTTTGTTCTCTTGCCGTTGGGCAACCGTCGTATTGCCTTTGCGGCGGACTCCGTCATCGAACTGACCGCGTTTGAGAAGCTTCAGCATTTTCCGCACGGCACGCCGTGGATTTCCGGCGTGCTTGTGCGCCGCAACCGCGTGGTGCCGGTCTGCGATGTCAGCAAATTATTCGGCGAAGAGGCGCTCTCGGTGGGCCGTTTCTATTTGATCGCGGAATGGCAGGAGCACGGCGTGCGCGACTGGTGCGCCATTCCGGTCGCCGGAGAATGCGAACTAGCGTCTGCCGAATCGGTGCTGCCCGTCGTTCCCCAAACGAGCGTGCGGCCCTGGTTCGTTACCGGGCTCATATCCGTCGCCGGCGAAGAGATAGAAGTCGTCGACTTGACCAAACTCATTCAGGCGCGCCGCGTGGCGCTCGGAAGTCCCGCTGTGGAGCCTGCGTCATGAGCGTCGCCGTGGCGCTGCCGAAAATTTTACTGATTGACAGCAACGTGTATTTTTCCAAAAAACTCAGTGATGCATTGAAAACGGAAGGCTTCGAAGTGGTCACGAGCTCCCAAGCTGCATACGCACTCACCATGCTCGAATGGAATCGCCCGGCGGCTGTGCTTTGCGCAACGAATCTTCGCGAAATGAGCGCCTACGAGATTGCGCCGATTCTGCGCGCGGATTCGAAAACCGCCGCGATTCCTATCATTGCCGTGGGCAATGGCGGAGATCAGGCGCTCATGGAGGCGTTTCGTTCCGGCTGCGACGACTATGTGGATCGCCGCTGCGCGCCGGACGACATCGCCGCGCACGTGCGCGCATTCCTCCTGAGCCGCCAGGAAGGATTCCAGCCGACGCAAATGGTCCCGAGCTCCATGGCCACGCTTACCGGCGACCTGTCTCGCATGGACTTGCCCGGCGTGATTCAAATGCTGAATCAGGCTCGGCAGACCGGCGCCCTGAATATCAATGCGGGGGACACGGACGGCGTCATCTACTTCGACGGCGGCGAGCTGTCGCATGCGGAGTGCGGCGTGCTTTTCGGGGATGAAGCAGTCATTCATATTCTCAAGTCTTGCGAAGGCGCCGGCAAAGGCGTCTACAAATTTGTATACGGCACCACTGCCACGCATCATACGGTGCTGCGTTCGGCCACGGACCTAATGCTCGATGCCATGCGCGAGCTGGACGAAGCAGCCCACGAAGCGGAATCCAGTGAAAGCGGCGGGGAAGTATCCGAGCCGCAGTCCGGGAATCCATCAGAGAGCGGCCCCGATAAAATCGAATGGGAGCGGCCATGAGCGAAACGCCCGAAACTGTTACGGAAAAAGTGCCTACGGTTTACTTCATCGATGACAGCGCCACGATGCGCGAAGTCATCAAGATCGCCTTCCGGCGCGAGTCGATGAACGTGATCACCTGCCGCGATGCTGCTTCCGCGTTGGCGCAATTCAACGAAACGGCTCCCGATGCCGTCATCACCGATGTGATCATGCCGGGCAAAGACGGCTACGAAGTCTGCCAGTTCATCAAGAAGGACGCCAATCTTGCGAAAACGCCGGTGATTTTGATGTCCGGCGTTGTCGATCGAACCGTTGCCGAAAAGGCCATCGCCGCATGCGCTGATGAGCTGATTCGTAAACCGTTTCAGCCGCAGGAGCTGATTACGCGCGTCAGAAATCTGCTCAATCCGAAGCCACAAGCCGCTCACGCAAAGGAGCCATCTGCGAGCGCTGAGGCGCGCCCTGCCGCTGCGGCATTGTCGGGAATTTTCGCCATGCCGGCTGAGCCCGCGCTGGCAGTGGTGCGGCCTGTTCCTGCGATTGCGGGGAGCCAGCGGCCCGCCGTTTCCACCCCGGCGTATTCTTCGCCCCGGCCTGCTGCGACGTCAGGCGAAATTCAGAAGCTGCGCTTTGAGATTCAGCGGCTCGAAATGCTCGTCAAGAAGCTTCAGTCGGACCTCGAAGCCGAGCGCCAATATGTTGCCTCGCTCGAATTGCACATGCGCACCCTCCAGGAAGCCGAGTGAGGCTGGCGTCGCGAGACTTTTACATATGCTTGGACGTCAAGAACTCTCGAACAACCGCGCTCACGTCTCTATGCTGGACAGTCGCTTCGTAATTCATGTGTTGCATGTCGCGATCTGAAATTGTGCCGGCTAGTTCCGCGATTGCCATCATCACTTCCAGATGCTTTTTCGCGATTTCGCCACGGACGATAGTCACCGCCTGATACGGCGGAAAGTAATGTTTGTCGTCTTCAAGCACGGTGAAGTCACTGGTCATCAATTGTCCGTCGGTCGTGTTTCCGGCCACGATGTCCACTTGGCGCGCTGACAGCGCACGATAGAGAAGCCCTAAATCCATAATTCGCGGAGTGCCGGCAAATTTCAGACCATAGGTTTTCACGAATCCATCATATCCGTCGGGACGTTCCATGAACTCGTATCCGAATCCGGGGCGCCAAGACGGTGCATACTTCGCGGCTTGCGAAATCGTTCGAATGTGATCCTTCTGAGCATCTGTTCCTCGAATCACAATGGCGAAACTGTCGTTGAATCCCAGGGGCGGCTCGACGATGAGATTGAAACGCTTCGCATACTCGCTGCGAACATGTTCAAACACGGCATGAGGATCTTTCTCTGGCGGTCCTTTCAGTACTGCGGTTAGCGCCGTGCCTGTGTACTCCACGTACATATCGATCCGGCCGGCGAGCAACGCCTGGTGACAAATATACGTACCAGCAAGATAGAACCGCCGCTCCACGTGCATTCCTGTCCGTGCTTCAATTCGTTGTGCAAGGAGCTCACCGAGAATGGCCTGCTCGGGGAAATTTTTCGAGCCAACGACGATGGTGTTTTGGCGATTGACGCATCCCGCGGCGAAGATGGCTGCGACGATGCAGGTGAGAATCGGCCAGCGCATGGAGTTACCGCGCTTGGCGCATGCGCCGTTCGAACAGTCCAAGGATGATGTCCGCGAAGAGCGCGAGAATCGCCGCGGGAATCGCACCGGCAAGAATCACGCGGTTGTCGACCATTGCCAGGCCGCGGAAAATGAATTCTCCCAGTCCACCCGCGCCTACCGCCGCGGCGATTGTTGCAATGCCGACCGTCCATACCGTCGCCACGCGGACTCCCGCAAGCAGCACGGGTAGCGACAGAGGCAGCTCCACGCGAAAGAGAATTTGTGAATCGGTCATGCCCATTGCTCGCGCGGCCTCTCGCACGTTTGGATCGATTCCCTGGATGCCGGTCATCGTGTTCCGGATAATCGGCAGCAGGGCGTACACTGCCAAAGCAGCAATCGCTAGGCGGTCGGCGCGGGCCCCCAGCCACGGAACCGGCAACAGAAAACCGAACAGCGCCAAGCTCGGAATTGTCTCCGCAACATTGGCGCTGGCGAGGATTGGCTTGGAAAGCCACGGCTTGCGCGTGACGGCGATACCGAGAGGGATCCCCACGGCGATTGCCAGTAGCATCGCTATTACCACCAGCCACAGATGCTCGCCTGTGGCCTGCAGAATTTCCATGCGATGCGTTAGAAAGAAATGGACGAGATTCATTGCGTGCCTCATTTCTCCGGAGGCTGCCGCGGCGCGCCTCTTCCCATCGTGGCGACATAAGCGGCGGGTAGCGGCTCCGTCGCGCGAAGGAAGTCTTGCGGTTCGTAGGTGCCGACCAGCTCTCCAGCCTCCAGCAGCGCGATTCGCGTGCCGAAAAGCAAAGCCTCGCGAATATCATGCGTAACGAAAATAATTGTCTTTTGTAATTCTTGTTGAATCGCAAGAAATTCCTTCTGTATTTCGGCGCGCGTCAGGGGATCAAGCGCTCCAAAAGGCTCATCCATCAGCAAAATGGTAGGGTTGGCTGCGAGCGCGCGCGCCACGCCCACACGCTGCTTCTGGCCGCCGGAGAGTGCGTGCGGACGCCGCTCCGCGAATTGCGATGGATCAAGCCCAACGGTCCGCAGCAATTCCGCGACGCGCTCCTTCCTGCGATTTTCAGGCCAATGCTCCAGCTCCGGAACCAGACCAATATTTCGCTCCACGGTGAAATGAGGGAAGAGACCGGCGTCCTGAATGACGTAGCCGATTTGGCGCCGCAGGCGAATGGAATCCCACTCCGTCGTGGCGCGGCCTTCGACCAGAACTTCTCCGCGGTTCGGCTCAAGCAGCCGGTTCACCAGCTTCAAGGCCGTGGTTTTTCCTGAGCCGCTGCGCCCGAGCAACACAAGCGTTTCTCCTGTGCTCACTTGGAGAGACAAGTTCTTGAGGATGACCTGACCGCTGTGGCGGAACTCGACTTGGCGAAACTCAATGGCCGCTTTGAATTGTGCTTCGCCCATCCGCTGATTCTAGCGTGAATAGCCTTTGCATCGATGGGAGAAGGCGTAAACTTGGCCTACACGGCTGGCAGAATGAAGCATCTCAGGGGCCAGGAAAAAACATGCTTTCCTATCTCATGCAGTTCCAAGACGCTGGAATTCTGCTTCTGAGGCTGATGGTTGGTCTGATTTTCATTTCCAGCGGATGGAAACACCTGAAGGACCCCACAGGCCGCAGCAAAAGCATTGGCATGAGCAAGGGATTTACTGTGTTTCTGGGCGCTGCGGAAATCGCCGGCAGTCTGGGCGTTATCTTCGGGGTCTTGCCGCAGCTCGCTGCGCTAGGCTTGATCCTGCTCATGCTGGGAGCCATACAAAAAAAGATTTTCGTGTGGCACACGGGCTTCTGGGGCAAAGATGGTTACGGCTGGCATTATGACCTGATGATGATCGTGATGAGCATCGTGATTATTGTCACCGATGGCGGCCGGTACATCCTGGTTAAGTAAAGTTTAACTCTTTAGGTAAGCGCGGACACCTCGAAGAACCTGCGCGAGCATGGCTGGCGTCAAACGACCGGTGAAAGTGTTCTGCTGGCTCGGATGGTAGGAGGTGAAAATACGGGGAAGGTCTCCGGGAAGCTGATACGTGACTCCATGGGCGAAAGGATAAGCAGACTGACTGGGAATCAAGCCGCGATCCTTGAGGATTTGGAGATACGCCTTCAGGGCAACGCCACCTAACACTAAGATTGCCTTGGGATTGAGGATGCTTAGTTCGGTTTCGAGATATGGGCGGCAATGCGCAAATTCAGATGGAAGAGGTTTATTGGCAGGGGGAGCGCAGCGAACCGCGACGCCGATATAGGCATTGCGGAGCGCGAGTCCATCATCTCGGCTAACTGAGGTGCCCTGGTTGGCGAATCCGGTGCGATGCAGCGCGTTAAAGAGAAAATCGCCAGAGCGGTCGCCGGTAAAAGCGCGGCCAGTACGATTTCCGCCATGGGCGGCTGGCGCAAGGCCCACGATCAGGAGCTGGGCATTGGGATCGCCGAAGCCTGGGAGCGGCTTGCCCCAGTACTCCCATGCGAGAAAGGCGCGGCGCTTGGTGCGAGCCACGGATTCGCGATAGCGCACCAGACGAGGACACTTGCGGCAGGATACAATTGTGTCGTTGAGGATTTTCAACTGGTTCTTCGCGGAGTTCATGAGGTACTTGTCTGTGCTAGAAGCGTTTCGCGAAAAATTGACACGCCGACAACGCGCAGACTAGCATACTTGAAGCGATTTCCCCTGTCTGCGCCGGGAACTCTGCAAGCCGTTGTAATCAAGAGAGTGTTTGCGGGTAATGGAAACGAAAACCGAATCGAAGAACATTCTCGCGCGCATTGTGGAGCGGCGACGCGGGGCGATCGCGCATCGAAAGCGCGTGCTGCCCGAGGTGGCGCTTAAGCTGGCGGTAGAGAAGAAGTCTACTCCGGTGCGGGATTTCGCTGGAGCGCTCACGCGGGAAGGGTTGAACATCATCGCGGAACTGAAAAAGGCTTCGCCATCACGCGGCCTTCTGCGCGGGGACTATCAGCCGGCGAAAATTGCCTCTGAATTGGAAGCGAACGGGGCGGCTGCGCTGTCTGTTCTGACGGAAGAGGATTTTTTTCAGGGCTCGCTGGCGGATTTGAAGGAAGTGTCGAAGTCGACCAAGATACCCATTCTGCGGAAGGATTTCATAATTGATCCCTGGCAAGTGTGGGAGTCGCGCGCGGCGAACGCGGATGCGTTCCTGCTGATCGTCGCGATTCTCGATGACGACAGCTTGCGCGATTTGCTTGCGCTGGGCCGAAAACTCGGGATGGAGGCGCTGGTGGAAACGCATTCGCGCGAGGAATTGAGTCGCGCGATAGGCGCGGGGGCCAAAATTATCGGCGTGAACAATCGCGATTTGAAAACACTCGAGGTGAGAATCGAGACGTCGCTCGAACTGGCCGAACTGATCCCGAAAGAATGCGTGGCGGTGAGCGAATCGGGCATTCGGAGTCACGTAGATTTGGTGCGTATGCGGCGAGCGGGGTTTGACGCGTTTCTCGTTGGGGAGCATCTGATGACTGTGCCGGATGCGGGCGTGGGATTGACGAAGCTACTGATGGAAGAGGGCGGCTAAAACGCGAAAATGGTGAGAGTGAAGATCTGCGGAATTACGAACCGGGCTGATGCGAAGCTGGCCATCGATGCCGGCGCGGATGCGTTGGGCTTTAATTTTTATGCCAAGAGCCCGCGGGGAATTGCCGTTTCTCACGCACGCGAAATCATCGGGCATTTGCCGCGGCGCATAAGCGCCGTGGGCGTTTTCGTAAATGCGTCGGCGGCAGATGTCCTGAAGATCGCACGCAAAGTGAAATTGGGAGTTTTGCAACTGCACGGCGACGAAAGCCCGAAAACGATAGCGCGATTGGCGCGCGAATTCCCGGTGATAAAGGCTTTTCGGGTAGGGCCAGCATTTCAGGTCAAAGAGTTGGAGAAATATCCGAACGCTGCGGCTTTTCTGCTCGATGGTTTCGACGGCAAATTACGTGGAGGAACGGGAAAGCGTTTCGATTGGCGCATCGCGAGGCAGGCGAAACGCATCGCGCCGATGATTTTAGCGGGCGGGCTGACGAAGGAGAATGTGAGAAAGGCGATGCGCACCGCAAAGCCGTTTGCGATCGATGTTTGCAGCGGAGTGGAAGCGTCACCTGGAAAGAAAGACGCGAAGAAAGTGCGAGCGTTCATGGCGGTAATCAACGAAGAACGCAGGAAGAAAGCATGAAAAGCACGTTGACCACAGAAAAAATGCCGGACGCGCGAGGGAGATTTGGCGTCTACGGTGGGCGCTATGTGCCAGAAACGCTGATGGCTCCGTTGGAGGAGCTGGAGCGTGCATATGAGGAAGCCCGCGGGGATGCTGCGTTTCAAGCACAACTCGATGACCTGCTGAAGAATTTTGCCGGGCGGCCGACGCCGCTGCAATTGGCTCCGCGTCTTACGGACCATCTGGACGGAGCGAAGATTTATCTGAAGCGCGAGGATTTGCTGCACACCGGCGCGCACAAGATCAACAACTGCATTGGACAGGGGCTGCTCGCGCTGCGAATGGGCAAACGTCGCGTGGTTGCGGAAACGGGCGCAGGGCAGCACGGAGTGGCGACGGCGACAGTAGCGGCAAGGCTGGGACTTGAGTGCACAGTGTATATGGGCACGGAAGACATGGAGCGGCAGCGATTGAATGTTTTCCGGATGCGGCTGTTGGGCGCTGAAGTCGTCGGCGTCGATTCAGGTAGCAAGACGCTCAAGGACGCGATTAATGAAGCGATGCGCGATTGGGTGACGAATGTGAGGACGACGCACTACTTGCTGGGTTCAGTGCTCGGCGCGCATCCGTATCCCATGATGGTGCGGGATTTTCACCGTGTGATTGGAAAGGAGGCGCACGCGCAGATTCTGGAGGCGGAAGGCCGCTTGCCGGATTGGCTTTTCGCGTGCGTCGGCGGGGGATCGAATGCGATTGGGCTGTTTTACAAATTTCTCGGCGATTCAGGCGTGAAGATGGTCGGCGTGGAAGCGGGAGGCCACGGGGGCACGCTCGGCGAACACGCCGCGCGGCTGGCCGCTGCGGCGGGATTTGTGGGGGCAAAGCCGGGAGTGCTACAAGGCACGCATACTTACCTGTTGCAAAATGCCGACGGGCAGATCGCGACGACGCACTCTGTTTCTGCGGGACTGGATTATCCTGCGGTGGGTCCGGAGCATGCCTGGCTTGCCGAGCAGGGACGCGTGGAATACACGGCGGTACGCGACAATGAAGCAGTGGCGGCGCTGCGCACGTTGGCGCGCCTAGAAGGAATTATTCCGGCGCTCGAGTCGGCGCATGCGGTGGCCGAAGTGATCAAGCGCGCGCCGAAGATGAAGAAGAGCGAAATTATCATCGTGAATTTGTCGGGGCGCGGCGACAAAGATATGGAGATCCTCGCGAAGTATGTCTGAACCGGCAAGCACAACAGCGCAACTGAAAACGAGGATCTGGCGAAAATTCGAGGAGCTCGCGCGCAGGAGCGAGCTAGGGCTGGTCGCTTATTTGACCGCGGGCGATCCGTCGATCGAGGGCACAGAAGCGATTGTTTTGCGCATCGCCGAGGCTGGGGCTGACGTGATCGAGCTGGGGATTCCGTTCAGCGATCCCGTTGCGGATGGACCCACGATTCAGCGTGCAAGTGAACGGGCATTGCGAGCGGGAACTACGCTCGAAAAAGTGCTCGGACTGGTTGCGGCGCTGCGAAAGAAGACCGAAGTGCCGCTGGTTTTGTTCGGCTACTTCAATCCGATATTGCAGATGGGACTCGATAGCTTCGCCAAGAAGGCTTCCGCTGCCGGCGCGGACGGAGTCCTGGTCACTGATATGACGCCGGAGGAATCGACGGAATATCGCAGCACGATGCATGCGAACGGACTGGATACGATATTTCTGGCTGCGCCGACGTCCACGGACGAACGATTGAAGCGGATTGCGGACGCGACGAGCGGATTCTTGTACGTAATCTCGCGGACCGGCGTTACTGGTGCGAAAGATTCACTGCCGGAGGAGCTGCCAGCGATGGTGCGCCGCGCGCGAAAGTTCACGCGATTGCCGGTTGCCGTGGGATTCGGGATTTCGGTAGCGGCGCAGGTGACTGTGCTCGGCGGAATCGCGGATGCGGTCGTGGTCGGGTCGCCGCTGGTTGCCGAGATTGAAAAGGCGAGGTCATTGAGTGAAGCAGCGGAAGGCGCGGCTGCGCGCGTGCGGATATTGAAGGAAGCCGCGAAGCATGGAGTGAGCCGCAGAGGCTAGATGTATGAGCGAAGCAAGCGAGTTTCGCCGCGTTGCAATACTGGGATCTGGGCTGATCGGCGCGTCGTTTGGCGCAGCGATGGAAAAGGAGCGGCCCGACGTTTCGATCGTCGCGTATGACCGGCCGGAAGTTTTGCGCAAGCTGCGAGGAAGCAAGTTTGGATGGGAAACGTCCGAAGACTTGGGCAAAGCAGTTCGCGGCGCGGATTTGATTTACGTTGCGTTGCCGGTTGGCGCCGCGATCGAAATGCTGCCGGAGATTTCCGCGCAATGCGATTCGCGAGCGCTGGTGACCGATGCCGGCAGCACGAAGACGCGGATTTGCAGTGCCGCGAAAAGGGCGTTTGCTGGTGAACCGAAGTTCCTCGGCGGACATCCGATCGCGGGGAGAGAACTGAGCGGGTTGGAGCACGCGGACGCGAAATTATTTCGCGGAAAGCGCTATGCACTGGTCAATGATGGGTGGGGAAGAGAAGCGGAGAGCGATTCCAGAGTGCGGCAGTTTGTAGAGTTAGTGCGCGCGATTGGCGCAGAGCCTGCGTGGAGCGATGCGGAAACGCATGATTGGGCGATGGCAGTCGTTTCGCAAATGCCGCAACTGGTCGCGATTGCGATGGCGCGAGTGATCTCCGATGAAACGGACGAAACTGGGTTGCCATTATCGCTTGCCGGCAGCGGCCTGCGCGATCTATTGCGAACGGCGGGAAGTCCATATGAAATCTGGCGAGATATTTGCATGACCAATACGGAAAACATTGCGCGTTCGCTGGACCGCGTGGCGCAGGCGATTGATTTTCTGCGTGCGCATTTGACGAGCCGGGAGTTGGAGAAGGAATTCGCCGGCGCAAACGAAGTGTATAGGATGCTTCGCGAAATGGATTTGGCATCAGAGGGCGACAAAGGGCGAGTTGACGAAGCAATTCGCAGAGCGGGCAGCGATGGATAAGCGAGTGGCGAACGCGGAAGCGGCGATCGGGCGCATCGGAGACGGTGCGACAATTCTGGTTGGCGGGTTTGGAATGTGCGGTGTGCCGGAGCATTTGCTGCGCGCACTGCGAGCCAAGGGGACGAAGAATTTGACGCTGGTGTCGAACAATGCCGGGACGGACAATTATGGGATCGGCTGGCTACTCGAATCCAAGCAAGTGAAGAAGATGATCGCGAGCTACGTCGGCGAGAATAAGCGATTCGAGAACTTGGCGCTGAGCGGCGAAATCGAGGTCGAGCTGAATCCGCAGGGAACTCTTGCGGAGCGCATGCGCGCCGGCGGCGCGGGCATTCCGGCATTTTTTACTCCAACGGGATATGGAACGCAGGCAGCGGAAGGAAAAGAGACGCGTATGTTCGAAGGACGGAATTACGTGATGGTGCCATGGCTGAAAGGCGATTTTGCTTTCATCAAGGCGTGGCGAGGCGATCGGTGGGGGAACTTGATGTACCGGAAGACGGCGAGGAATTTCAATGCGGTGATGGCCACGGCGGGAAAGCACGTGATTGCCGAGGTGGAGGAGTTGGTGGAACTTGGCAGCTTGGCGCCCGATAGCATCCATACGCCGGGAATTTTTGTCGATGCGATTTTTCAAGGAGACCACTACGGCAGGCCGATTGAAAAGAGGACGCTCCGGAAAAGCTGAGTGCATACGAAGTTAATTTCGACGACAGAATGTAAACAAAAACATGACTACGAATATGGACAAGCGAGAATTCGTGGCGCGTCGCGTGGCGCAGGAGCTTCACGACGGCGATTACGCAAATTTGGGGATCGGGTTGCCGACACTCGTGCCGAATTTCCTGCCGCCGGATGTGGAAGTTGTGCTGCAATCCGAGAACGGCATGCTTGGCGTGGGGCCGTACCCGCGCGAAGGCGAAGAAGATCCTGATTTGATCAACGCAGGCAAGGAGACGATCACGGAAATTCCAGGCTGTTGCTATTTTTCAAGCGCAGAGTCATTCGGGATGATTCGCGCGGGGCGGATTGACGTCACGGTTCTGGGAGCATTACAGGTGGATGAGAAGGGGAATCTGGCGAACTGGGCGATTCCCGGGAAGATGCTCAAAGGAATGGGCGGCGCGATGGACCTTGTGGCCGGAGCCAAGCGCGTAATCATCGCGATGGAGCACACAAATAAAGACGGGGAGCCGAAGATCATGAAGAAGTGCACGCTGCCGCTGACTGGCACCAGCGTGGTTAAAATGATTGTGACGGACTTGGCGGTGATCGAGGTGACCGCAGAAGGTTTGCTGCTCCGCGAAGTCGCGCCGGGAATGACGCCCGAGACCGTGCAGAAAGCGACGGAGGCGCGTTTGCAAGTATCGCCGGACTTGCAGACGATGAAGGTGTAACCCGTTGGTGCGGGGAAACCCTCGTTGCGGATGCGAGTGCGCGCAAAGCGCGAATGCAGTAGCATCGTGAGCAGTCTTCTGGAGTGATGATGGAGCCGCATTCGATTGTTGTGGTGAGTCTGCATAGCCCGAAGGAGCGGCTTTGGGGCGAACTGATCGAAGTCAATATGGCGGGAGTGACACTGCGGGGGATCGATTTGGATTCGTTCGACGACTTCATCCGGCAAGTGTTGCATCCCGAGGGTGAACGTATTGGTTTGCCGACGCTTTTTTTCCCGATGCAACGGATCGAGCGGATCGCTCTGGATGAATCGCGCGGCTCAATCCCCTCGCTGGCCGAGAAATTCGCGCTAAGAGCAGGACAGACTCTGGGGGATTATCTCTCGCAGTTCGTTTGAGTTTCCAGCCAAGTCCCATGGCAAAGAGAATTTTCACAGTTCCAAATCAGCTGACGTTCTTGCGGCTTGGATTCCTGCCCTTTTTCATTATTGCCATTCGATATAGCCGCTACGACTGGGCGCTTGCGCTCCTGCTTGCAGCAGGCTTGAGCGATGGACTCGATGGTCTACTGGCGCGGGGCCTCAATCAAAAGACACAACTCGGAACATTCCTCGACCCGTTAGCCGACAAGCTGCTGCTGTCCTCTTCCTATCTCATGCTGGCGTTCAAGGGTCGAATCGCGTGGTGGCTGGCGATTCTGGTGCTAGGCAGAGATGCGCTGATCCTGATCGCCTGCGCGGTGATTCTGCTGGTTGTTGGGTATATGACCTTTCCGCCCAGCGTGTATGGAAAACTGAACACGACGTTTCAGATTTTGCTGGTACTGGTGGTGATT
>JBAQYT010000137.1:0-14573 GCA_049787175.1 Candidatus Acidiferrales bacterium
AATGCGAGCCTAGTTTCATAACTAGGTTAGGATACTCGCATGCCCGAACACGCGCAGATTCTCCCCGGCACTCTCGATTTGCTCATTCTGAAAGCCGTCTCTCTGGGCCCGCTCTACGGCTACGGCATTCTGCTGCGCATCGAACAGATTTCGCACGGAGCGCTGCTGATCGAGCAGGGCGCGCTCTACCCTGCGCTGTTTCGACTTGTACGGCAAGGATTGTTGAAGCCGCACTGGGACACGTCGGAGAACAATCGACGCACGAAGTTCTACGAGCTGACGGCGGCTGGGCGGAAACGTTTGCGCCAGGAGGAGGACGGCTGGAACCGCCTGGTCGCCGCCATTGGCTCAGCGCTTAAGGCGCAGCCGGAGGAAATATGAGGGTCTTTGCCTCGCTCCGTTCGGTAGTTTCGGCGTTGTTGCACCGTTCCCTAGTCGAGAACGAGGTTGAAGAGGAACTGCGCGCGCATATCCAGGATCGCGCCAATGATCTTGAGCGCTCGGGCGTTCCGCGCGCAGAGGCCGAGCGACGCGCCCGGCTCGAGTTCGGCGGATACCAGAAATACAAGGAAGAAATCCGCGAAGCCCAGGGCACGCATTTCCTTGAAACCTTGATTCAAGACTTGCGCTTCGGGCTGCGGATGCTGCGCAAATCGCCGGGATTTGCGGCCGTGGCGATTCTCACGCTGGCGCTCGGCATCGGCGCGAACACGGCGATTTTCAGCATGGTGAATGGCGTGATGCTCAGCGCCCTCCCGGTGCCCGACGCGCAACGGCTGGTGGTGCTGCACTGGACGGCGAAGAAAAGGCCCAAGCAGTTGGATTCGAATGGCTTCGGGGATTGCGACGTTGAACGGAACAGAGGCGAAGGCGTGGCCAGTTGCTCGATTTCCTACCCGATATTCCAGGCGCTGCAATCGCGCGCAAACGTTTTTTCCAGCGTGGCGGCGTTTGCCGGACCGGTGCAACTTGCGCTTTCTGGCAACGGTGCGCCATCCACAGTGCAAGCTGTGCTTGCGACGGGAGATTACTTTACTACGCTGCAGGTCCATGCGGTCATCGGGCGCACGATTACGCCGTCGGATGATGCCGCAGCGGCTGCTCCTGTCGCTGTACTCGCGTACGGTTACTGGAAGAGCGCCTTCGGCGGGTTGCCTTCGGTCATTGGGCGCTCGGTTTTTCTGAATAACATTGCGTTTACGATTGTCGGGGTTGCGGATCCGAGCTTCACCGCGCTGACTCCAGGGAAATCGCAGGACATGTGGATTCCTGCGACGATGGCCCCGCGTGTCACGCCGGCCGACTGGGACATCAAACTCGATGTCGACCACGATACTTGGCTATTGGCGGTTGCGCGCCTTAAGGTGGGCGTTTCCATCGGGCAAGCGCAAGCTGCCGCCAACGTGGTTTTCCGCAATGAAGTGTTGCACGGCGCCAAGCCGTTCTTCACCGAAGACGCCGATCCACGCATGGCCGTTACGCAAGCCTGGAGTGCGCTTTCGTACGAACGCGATCGCATCGCCGAACCGATTTACGTTCTGGGGCTGGCCGTCGGAATGATCCTGCTCATCGCCTGCGCGAACGTTGCCGTCTGACGCTGGCGCGGGCGGCGGGGCGCGAAAAGGAAATGGCCGTTCGTCGCGCGCTTGGCGCGAGACGTGGCCGAATCGTGCGGCAATTGCTCACCGAAAGCATGCTGCTGTCGGCGATTGGGGGCGCGCTAGGAATCGCCCTCGCGTGGTCGGGCCGCGACGTTCTGGTCGCGCTGCTGCGAAACGGCTCCGAGCAAACGTTGGGCTTTTCGTTTGGAATTGATGGGCGGGTCCTTGCGTTCACCGCCGCGGTGTCGATTTTCACGGGAATTCTCTTCGGCCTTGCGCCGTCGTTGCGCGGCGCTCGCGTCGACCTCACGCCTATGTTGAAACAAGGCGCGGGAAGTTCCTCTGCCGTGGCGCGGCCCGGAGGCTGCTGGTTGAGCGCGGGGAATGGCCTGGTGGTAGCGCAGATAGCGCTAAGCATCGTCGTACTTGTTGGGGCGGGACTCCTAGTGCGCACGCTTGAGAATCTGCGCAGCATCAATCCCGGCTTCGACCCGCAGAACGTACTGCTTTTCGGCATCGATCCCACGCTTCTTGGCTACAGTCCCACGCAGATTCAAAATCTGTATCGCGACCTCCAGAGCCAGTTCACGGCTGTGCCGGGAGTGACATCTGTCAGTTATTCTTCCGACAGCTTGCTCAGCAACGGTTGGTGGAGCACAGGTATTCACATCGAAGGGCAGCCGGCAAATGAGAGTGCCGGCACCGACATGCTGGCCGTGGACCAGGAATTCTTTTCCACGATGCACATTCCTCTGCGTGCGGGACGCGCCTTTACGCCGGCAGACATCGCACAGGCCGTTTCGGCCGAGCAGACGCCGAAAGGTGCCAAGCCAGCAGCGAATCAAGCGCCGCTGGCGCTCATGGTCAACGAATCTTTCGCGCGCAAGTACTTCGCAAATCAAAATCCGCTCGGCAAACAAGTCACCCGGTCGGGACACACCTTGCAGATTGTCGGGGTAGTTGGCGATACGAAATACGGCGATCTGCGAACCGCCATCAAGCCACTGGCGTTCATCCCGGCGGTTAACCGCGGAGTGCGTTTCGAAGTGCGCACGGCGATGGATCCGGAAGGCTTGGTGAGTACCGTCCGCAAAGTAGCCGCGCGCGTCGATTCCGCCGTTCCGCTCTTCGATGTGATAACGCAAACGGCGCAAATCGATCGGTTGCTGTCGCAGGAGCGGCTGATTGCGCGACTGTCGGGATTTTTTGGCGTGCTCGCGCTGGCGCTCGCGTGCATCGGATTGTACGGATTGCTCTCGTATGAAGTATCGCGGCGCACACGCGAAATCGGCATTCGGATGGCGCTCGGAGCGCAGCAGCGCGATCTGTCGCAACTGGTTGTTGGCCAGGGGATTTTGCTGGTGCTGATCGGCGCGGCGATTGGAATTGGCGCGGCCATTGGCGTCACGCGCTTCATGGGCACGATGCTCTATGGCGTACACGCCGACGATCCGGCGACCATCGCCGGCGTGGCGTTCCTGCTGACGCTGGTCGCGCTCGCCGCCTGCTACATTCCTGCCCGCCGCGCCATGCGCGTCGATCCGATGGTTGCGCTGAGATACGAGTGAGGAGCGTCCGCGTGCCCGCTCGCCACGGCGAGCAAGCCACACGCCACGGCTTGCAGGCGACGGCCAAGCTCGGAATGTTCGGGAGTAGAAATCGAAGAGCAGGCGCGCGCGACGAGTGATTCCTTGCTGCCGGTTAAATCCTGTTTTTCGACGCCCGCATTGTTGTTTTCGCAATTCGCTTGATTCCGCGCCAAACAAATCGAACCGCGCTGTTATAATAGGCTATCACGCGCAGACGTCTGAGTCGCCGTGTGCACTGTCCACATCCAATAAGGAGCTATGGACCCAACGAAGCCAATTTCGCTTACCGAACTGCCCGCCGAAGTACTTTCCAAAATGGCGGAAATCGGCGAGGACATCAATGCGTCGCTTGATCTGGACGAAGTGTTGGCGCACGCGGCGGCGCAAATCAAGAGCTTGATCGACTATGAAGTCTTCGCCGTGCTGCTGGTGGATGAGCATGCGCGCGAACTGAGTTTCCGGTTCGCCATCGGCCATCGGCGCGAGGTGGTGGAAAACTGGCGCATTCCGCTGGGCCAGGGAATCATCGGGACCGCCGCGGTTACGGGCCGGCCTGTGCGCGTGAGCGACGTTCACAAAGACCCGCGCTATCTGAACGCGCTCGATTCGGTGCAATCGGAGCTGGCCGTCCCGCTGCTGCTCCAGGGGCGCGTCGTCGGCGTGCTGGATATCGAAAGCTCGCAGCGCGATTACTTCACCCGCGATCAGCAGAATATTTTGACGATGCTGGCGACGCGAATTGCGAGCGCGGTTGAAAATGCGCGGCTGTTTGAGCGCGCGAAACGGCAGGCGGACACGCTGCTGCTGCTGAACGAGGTGGTGCGCGAGACGAATTCGGTGCTCGACGTCGAGGGAGTTTTGCGGCGGGCGGCTGAGATGGTGAAGCGCGTGATCGATTATCAAATCTTCGCGATCCTTTTGTATGACGAAGCCGCGCGCGTTTTCCGGCACAAGATCAACGTGAAATTCGGGCAGCGGATTCAGGAGCGTTCGGTGGTGGCGCCGCACGAAGGAATCGTGGGCGCGGCGGCGACGTTGCGGCGGCCGATCGTGGTGCCGGACGTGTCGTTTGATCCGCGATACATTTCGCTGAACCCTGAGACGCGTTCCGAGCTGGCCGTGCCGTTGCTCTACAAGCAACGCGTAATCGGCGTGCTGGATATTGAAAGCCCGCAGGTCAATTACTTCACGCCGGACCACGTGCAGGCGCTTTCGATTCTGGCGTCGCATCTGGCGGTGTCGATCGAGAACGCGCGGCTGTATGAGCAGGTGGCGAAGGATGAAGCGCGCATGGAGCGCGACCTGACGGCGGCGCGGCGTTTGCAGTCGGCGTTGCTGCCGCCGGTTCCCGGCAAAGAATGCGGGCTCGATATTGCCGCGCGAGTGGTATCGTCTCGCGAACTTTGCGGCGATCTTTATGATTTCCTGCCGCACAGTTCGGGCAATCTCGACCTAGCCCTCGGCGATGTGAGCGGGAAGGGAAGCGCCGCGGCTCTTTACGGCGCAGCCGCCGTGGGAATTCTGCGCAGCCTCTCGCCGCAGGGTTTGGCGCCGGCGAAAATCCTGCAAAAATTGAACCAGGTGATTTGCGAGCGGCGCATCGAAGGCCGGTTCATGACCATGTGTTTCCTATCGTGGAATCCTTCCGGACGCGTGCTACGCGTGGCGAACGCCGGGCAGGAGCAGCCGCTGATTTTTCAGAATGGCAAATGCGAAAAAATTCCGCTGGCGGGGTTTCCGGTGGGCATGTTCGACGAGTCCACATATGACGAGATGAGCCTGGTGCTTGCGCCGGGCGATGCGCTGGCGCTCTATTCCGACGGAATCACAGATACGCAAAATGCAGAAGGCCAATTCTATAGCTGGCAACGGCTGCGCGATGCGGTTTCCGCGCACGCGGCGCTGCCTGCCGCGGAGATCGCGGACCGGCTGCTCGCGGACGTGGATCAGTTCTCCGGCGGAGCCCATCCTTTCGATGACCGCACTCTTGTCGTCCTGAAAGTGATATAAGAATTCTTCGGATGGCAGCGCGCACTTCTCGCGAAATACAGGACCCAGCAAATTACACGCCCGGTTTTTCTTACCGGCACGGTGCACTCGCATGCGAATCGGTTTCCCTGGCCGCGATCGCACAGCGCGCGGGAACTCCAGGGTATGTCTACAGCCGGGCCGCGTTCACGTCGGCATATCGCGAGTTGGATCGCGCTCTCGACGGTCTTGCGCACAAAATCTGCTACGCCGTAAAGGCGAATTCGAATCTGGCAGTGCTGCGCGCATTCGCACGCCTTGGCAGCAGCTTCGACATTGTTTCCGGCGGCGAGCTGTTCCGGCTGCGCAGCATCGGCGTGCCGGGCGAGCGGATCGTTTTTTCCGGCGTTGGCAAAACGCGCGAAGAGATTCGCGAAGCTCTGCGCGCGCGCATTCTTCTTTTCAATGTGGAGTCGGAGGAAGAATTGGAAGTCCTCGCGAGCGAAGCCGCTCGCGCAAGGCGCGCCGCGCCAGCGGCAATTCGCGTCAATCCCGATATCGAGGCGGGCGGCCACCCGCACATAGCCACGGGGCACCATCGCCACAAATTCGGGATCGATTGGATGGAGGCGCGACGCCTCTATCTTCGTCACAAGCAATCGCTGTGGATCGAGTGGCGCGGAATCAGCAGCCACATCGGCTCGCAGATTACCGCGGCAGGGCCGTTCCGGCGGGCATCGGCGCGGTTGGCGAAATATTTCGCGGACCTTCGCGGCCAAGGAATCGCGCTTCGCTTTTTGGACATTGGCGGAGGCATTGGGATTCGCTATACGAATGAGAAGCCGCTGTCTTTTTCGGAATATGCCAAGGCTTTGCCGCATTCGCTCGGTTCACCGATGCACGCGGCGGGCTGCGAGCTTCTTCTTGAGCCGGGGCGAGCTCTGATTGGCAATGCGGGCGTGCTTCTCACGCGCGTGCTGTATACGAAGCGGAGCCGCGGGAAAACTTTTGTCATTGTGGACGCCGCGATGAACGATTTGATTCGCCCCGCGCTCTATGGCGCGGCGCATTGCATCACGCCGGTGAACCGGCCGGCGGCGCGCGCGAGCGTTTCGCGCGTGGACGTGGTGGGGCCGGTGTGCGAGTCGGGGGATTTTTTTCTACACGATTGGCCGATGCCCGAGGCGGAAGCAGGAGACTTGCTGGCGATTTGGAGCGCAGGCGCTTACGGCTTCGTGGAATCGTCGAATTACAATTCGCGTCCGCGCGCGGCTGAAATACTGGTCGAAGGCGGACGCTTCCGCCTCATTCGCCGGCGCGAAACGCGCGAGGACTTGATTCGCGGCGAGCGGGCGTAGCACTGCGACAGGCAAAACTCGAAAGACGAAAAACGGAAAAGCTGGCGACGTAAAGTTGCCCCTACGGGCCGCGACGGAGGACCCGAGCGTCGCCCCTACGACATGCCGTGAGCGCGTTTGAAGGCCGAGCCTACGGCTCGGAATGTCAAGGCTGGCCAGCGAAAAACCCTCAGGTCAGCTCGCGCAAAGAACGCGCGAGCGAGACCTGAGCTACAAAAACACTGCAAATCGGAGCTACATGCGTCCGGGATGCAAGAAGCTGTCGACGGAGCCGATGAACAAATCGGGCTGATCGACGAAGGTCATGTGACCGCTCTTCGGCAGAATGATCAGCCTCGAGCCCGCGATTTTCTGATGCATTTCCTTCGATAGAGACGGATCGCATTCATCGTGATCGCCGACGAGAATCAGCGTGGGCACGTGAATCGTGGGCAGCTGGTCGACGTATTCGACGGATTTCAGATTTCCGTCGATCACAAACTCGCCGTTCGAGCCCCACATTTCGCGATAAAGGGCCCATGCAGTCACGCCTTGAGCGATCGGGTCGTAGTTCGGGTCAGGATGATTTTGATAAATATACGGGAAATATCCTTCACCCCACGCGGCGATCATGTAGCCGTCGGTGTAGCGACCCTGCCGGTAGGGATCGCCGTGGCCGAATAACCCTTCTTTTTCCATGCCGTCGATTTTCGCGCGCAGTTCCGGCGACATATTTTCTTTCATTTTCACAAACACGTCGTTCATCTGTTTGGTGCTGGGAAACGTGCTGCACAGAATCAAGTGCGTGAGGTTTTTCTGATATTTCAGCGCGTAGGCTTGCGCCAGCACTCCTCCATAGGAATGCCCGAGCAGGGTGATTTTTCCGAGATTCAGCGCGGTGCGCACGTCTTCCACGTCTTCGACCATGTTTTCGACCGTGTAACCGGATGGATCGGAGAGCTGTTGCGAGCGCCCAGAGCCGCGCTCGTCGATGAAGACCAGCTCGTTGTGGCGCGCGAGAGGAAGCAAGTACGGCAGGAAATAGTCGTGGGAAGCGCCTGGTCCGCCATGGACGATGAACAGCGGCGCGCCTCGGCCGACGATCATGTAATAGATCATCTCGCCGTGCGCGTCGACGAAGCCTTCGTGCATCGGATACACGCCGGAGCTATTGCTAGCGGCGCGAGTGGCGTGACGCGCAGGATGCCGCTGCGCTCGCGTCCGCGGAATCATCAGTCCACTGATAGCCAGCAAACAGGCACACGAAAAAAGTTTGGCTTTCATTGTTTCCTCCCATGATTTCCATGGCGTGTGAGCAATGGCGTCAACGCTGGCCCCAACGGAGCTTGTTGCGCAGCACTTTGTAATAGGTTTGCTCTTGGGGGCGGACGAGATTTACGCGGAAGGGCGATTTGGATATTGTGATGCGGTCTCCACGCTCGAGTTCGTATCCGATTTGCCCGTCGAGGGTGAGGTAGGCCTGTTCCTCGAGAGCGCTGAAGTCGAGTTCGAGTTGCACGCTGTCCGGGAGGACGAGCGGACGGTTGGTCAGCATGTGCGGGCAGATGGGAGTGAGCACGAAGGCCTGAAGCACAGGGTACAGGATCGGACCACCAGCGGCGAGGGAATATGCCGTAGAGCCGGTGGGCGTGGAAACGATCAGCCCGTCGGCGCGATAGCGTCCGAGAAAATGGGCGTTCACGGACAAATCGAAATCGAGAATTCGCGACAGAGCCGCCTTGGTTACAACGGCATCGTTCAAGGCCTGCTGGCGCTGGATGATTTGGCCGGCGCGAATCAATTCGGCCTTGAGCATCATGCGCGGACTCAGGCGGTGATTGCCGGCGAGGACTTGCTCAAGCAGCGGAAACGCTTCGTCGAGCGTGACGCTCGTCATAAAACCCATTCCGCCCAGATTCACGGCCAGGATGGGCACTTCGCACTCAGTGAATTGCCGCGCCGCGGCGAGCAACGTGCCGTCGCCGCCAAGGACGATCAGTAGATCCATCTTCGCGGACATTTCTTGCGGGCTGGTTTCTTTTTCGGACGGATTGAAACAGGAAGCCCCGGTTGCGTCCAGCAGTACGTCGACGCCGCCCTCCCGCAGCCACTGGGTGATGCGCGGAACGACCGCGCAGATTTCCTCTCGGTGAGGTTTGCAGCAGATTCCCGCAACTTTAATCATGGCTCATGAAGTTCGGAGGATTGTATCGAATCGCAGCGCCGGGCGTGGAGAAAATATTCCTGATTGCCTTCGGCGCCTGTGACGCGGCTGGGCTGCACGCCGAGAATCGCAAGGCCTGCTTTTTCCGCCGCTGCCTGGACGCTGGCGATGGCGCGCTGGTGCAGTTGTGTGTCGCGCACGATGCCGCCTTTGCTAATGAGTTTTTTCTCGAGCTCGAATTGCGGTTTCACGAGGATGAGAAAACTGGCGTTGGGCAGCGCGACGGCGACAAGCGCATCAATCAGCTTGGTCACGGAAATGAATGACACGTCCACGGTGACGACGGCGGGCGCTTCAGGCATGTCCGTGGGCTTTAGAAAGCGCGCGTTCTTCTTGATTGCGCAGACGCGTTCGTCGCGCTGCAGCTTCCAGTCAAGCTGCTTGGTGTTCACATCGACGGCATAGATGCGGCGTGCGCCGTGCCGCAGCAAGCAATCGGTGAAGCCGCCATTCGATGAGCCGACGTCGAGGCAGGCGCAGCCGCTGACATCGATGGCGAAATCCGCGAGCGCGCCTTCGAGCTTCATTCCAGCGCGGCTGGCATATTTCGAATCGGGGCCGATGATCTCGATCTTCGCATCGGCGGAGGCTGCCTCACTCGGCTTTTGAACCGCGCGCTGGTTCAAGCGCACTTGACCAGCCATGATTATGGCCTGGGCGCGCTGGCGCGTGGGAACAAGGCCGCGCTCGACGAGCAGCACATCGATTCGGAATTTTTCCTTCTTCATGAATTCGCGAGACAAAAACAGACGCTCAGCCGCCCAACGGAGGCAGAATAGCGGCAGAGCCAAAGAGGAAAATCGCGCCGACGATCAGACTGTACGCCGCCGTCAGGGCCGTCGCCACTTGCATCAAAGGGCGGCGCGTGGCGCTCGCGCTGAAAATGCCAACGGCGGATGCGGTCATCAGCGTGTTCATCAGCAGCAGGCCGGCAAGGAACATCGCGAGCCCCAAGAATCCGCGGCCGAGTCCGCCGAGATTTGCAGCGAGCAGAAAAATCAATAGCTGGCTCGGCGTTTCCGCGCCCAAGCCGTGAATGACGCCAATAAAAAACACCGACTTCTTCGTATAGTTCCAATTGGCTGCCGCGGGCCGTTCGAGCTCCTTGTCATGCAGCGCTCGCCGAATTTTCCAACTGGCCCAGCGAAATGCGCTAATCAGAATCAAGATTCGGGACTTCGGCGCTACTTTTGCTCCGCTGCGGAACATCGAGCCCAGCACGTAGATGCCGAGAATAACCAGCGTCAAACCCACGGCACGCTCGGCCCAATTGTCGATGACGGACGGCAGGGAAGTCTGAAAAATGATTACCAGACTGCCAAGCGCGGCTACTGTCGCCGCGTGGCCGAGCACGTAGAGCAAGCCCATGCGCATGGCGCGGCCGTGATCTGTTTCCACGTTGGTGATGTCGGAAATGGCCGCGATGTGATCGTAGTCGAATCCGTGCTTGAAGCCGAGCACTGCGGCGGTCAAAAGGGCAAGCTCAAGAGTTTTCGGCGCAATCATGCTCACACGATAGCAGAACGCCCGCAAGGGTCAACGATGAGATGAGCGGGGTGGATGGTTGGGAGAAACTTCCGCGAGAATCCACCGTGAGGCAATGCCTGCGCGGCTCTTAAGCCCGGCGCGCAACGAGGTACTCGGCGACTTGACGGAGGCGGGCGGCGCGCTCACCGTAACACGCCAGTTCGCGATCGGCGCGCTGGGCGAGTTCTTGCGCGAATGCACGAGACTTGTCGATGCCGAACAGCGCAGGATATGTCGCTTTTTTTTGCGCTTGATCCTTGCCCGCGGTTTTGCCCAGCGCCGCAGACGATTCTTCGACATCCAGAAGGTCGTCAACAACCTGAAATCCCCAGCCAATCGCTTCGCCGAATCGGCCGAGGCGCTCGACGTCTTCATCATGCGCGCCGCCGGCGAGCGCGCCAGTGACTACCGCAGCGCGAATCAACGCGGCAGTCTTGGAGCGATGAATGTATTCGAGCGCAGCGGCGTCGACTTGCTTGCCTTCGGCTTCGACGTCCGCGACTTGGCCGCCGACCATGCCGTTCCCGGTTCCGGCAGCTTGCGCGATTTCAGCGATGATGCGAACGCGGCGGTCCGGGGCGACACTTGCTTTTGTAAGCGTTTCGAATGCGAGGGTGAGCAAGCCGTCGCCTGCCAGAATCGCCATGGCGACGCCGAATTTTTTGTGACACGTGGGCTTGCCGCGGCGCAGGTCGTCATTGTCGAGAGCGGGCAGGTCGTCGTGAATCAGCGAATAGGTATGAATGAACTCCAGGGCGCAACCGACCGTTGCGGCCGCGTCCAACTGCTGAGAAAAGAGACGCGCGGCCTCATAGCACAGAATGGGCCGGATGCGCTTGCCTCCCGCGAAAACGCTGTAGCGCATGGCTTGGTGAATCGTGGCAGGAGGCATGGTCTCGGATGGCAGCAGTTTTTCAAGCTGACGTTCGATGACGGCTTGGTCTTCAGCGAAAAAGGCGGGTTGGTTCATTGCGGTTGAGAGAAACGGCAGCGGCAAAAATTCCTCGCGTGTTTCAACGCTGAGATTGTGGATTGTCCTCGTCGGTTTCGAACGGCTCCGCATGGAGCTTGCCGTCCGCCTTTTTCAGCAAAATCTCGACACGGCCTTCCGCTTCTTCAAGCTGTTTCTGGCAGTCGCGCGAGAGCTTCACGCCTTCTTCGAAAAGCTTCATGGCCTCGTCGAGGGGCAGATCGACGGATTCGAGGCGTTTGACGACTTCTTCCAGCCGCGCGAGCGACTTTTCGAATTCACCTTTGCACGGGGGTTCGGGCGCTTTGTTGGGTGTAGCAGTCATCGAGGCAGCATTCTATCGCGCGCGGTGGAGAATGCCAACAATGGCCTTGGGCGGGGCTTTGTGCGGATTGGCCCAGTGAGCCGTCGCGTGACTGTTGACGCAAGCGAATGGTGCGAAGGCGCGCTGCGGCCCCGCGCTCTTGTTACAATCGAGTGAGTGCAGGGGCCGCGAGGGGGAGCGGACGCCAAGCCATGATCGTTCTTCGTTTATTTTCCATTTTCATTCTCATCGCGATCAATGCGTTTTTCGCCGCCGTGGAATTTTCTTTGGTGGCGGTTCGGCACTCGCGGATCCGGCAGTTAGTGAAGCACGGAAACCCGCGCGCCCGTGTTGTCGAAACGCTCACGGCGGACCTGGGCACGGTAGTCTCCGGCGTGCAAGTGGGGATCACGCTGACCAGCCTCGCGCTCGGCTACCTTGGCGAGCTGACTCTGGCTGGTTTCCTCGATCCGATTTTCCGCGAAGTGCCAGGGCGGTATGCGGCAATCGCCGCCCATACCAGCGCGTTGATTGTTGCGTTTGCTCTGCTGACTGTTCTTCAGGTTGTACTCGGTGAGCTGGTACCGAAAAACCTGAGCCTCTCGCAGGCCGAGCGCGTCGCGCTGCTGGTTGCGCGCCCGTTCCAGTGGTTTTTGAACACGTTTCGCTGGGCGATCGTGCTGCTGAACGCCTTCGCCGGGAAATTCGTGAAGGCCCTTGGGGTGAAAATGACGCGCGCGCAGTCGGCGGTCCGCTCGGAGGAAGAGCTTCGCATCCTCGTGGAGCAGGCTCGCGAGCGCGGAGTGCTTGCGCCGGCCGAAGAGCGATTCATTCACGGCGCGATGAACCTGGGCGACGTTCAGGTGCGCGAAATTATGGTGCCGCGGCCCGACATTCATGCGCTGCGCGCGGACGCGACGCTGGAAGACGTGATGAAAATCATCGCCATCACGCAGCGCTCGCGCATTCCCGTGTACCAGGGAACGCTCGACCATGTCCTCGGCTTCGTCCACATCAAGGACCTGATTTGGATTTTGCTGGACCGGGCGCGCCGCGCCGAAGAGGATCAAGCTCCCGCCGAATTTCAACTCCGCAGTATGCTTCGCGAAGTCCTGATCGTGCCGGAATCGAAGCCCGCGATCGAGCTCCTGGTGGAGTTTCGCGCGCATCGCACGGGCCTCGCCATGGCCGTCGACGAATTCGGCACGATTCTTGGTCTGGTGACGCTGGAGGACATTCTGGAACAAATGGTCGGCGAGATTCACGACGAATTCGATGTGGTCGAGCATCCATTGACGCTCGCGGATGGTTCGGTGATATTCGACGCTTCGCTCAAGATTCACGACCTCACCCAGTTTCATATTGACCTGCCGGAAAACTTCGTTTACGAGACGCTCGCGGGCTTCGTCCTGAGCCATCTGGGCTTCCTCCCGCGCGGCGGCGAGAGCTTTGAAGACCACGGCTATCGCTTCACGATCATGGAAATGGAGGGCCGGCGCATCGCGCGCGTGAAAATCAAGCGTCTGGACGACGCGGGCGCGCTTCCGCATTCCACGGAAAAGGCCGCAGTAGTATCCAAGTCGTCGTCCGTGCCATCGCCGTCCGGCTCCCGCAACCCTTCCCGCCGCACACGAGGAAACGAGTGACGCGCTACATTTCGCTGCGCCTCGCGTACTCGCTTCCGGCGCTTTGGCTGATTCTTACGATGGTTTTTGCGCTGGCGCATATCGTTCCGGGCGACCCTGTGCAGCAAATGCTCGGCGAAGGCGCGACGGCATCCGATCTGATCGAGCTGCGCCACGCGCTGGGCCTCGACAAGCCCGTCCCGGTGCAGTACGCGCGCTATCTGGCCGGCGTGGTGCGCGGCAATTTGGGCGAATCATTTCGGTTTCAGCAGCCGGTGCTGCATGTGGTTTTGGAACACTATCCCGCCACGCTCGAGCTGGCGCTTGCGGCGCTGATTGTCTGCTGCGCGATTGGCATTCCTGCAGGAATGATTGCCGCGCAGCGCCGGGCGACGGCTGCAGATCATGCGATTGGATTTTTCACGCTGCTGGGCCTGTCGATTCCTAATTTTGCGCTTGGGCCGTTGCTGATTTTGATTTTTTCGGTGCTGATTGGCTGGCTGCCAGTGAGCGGGCGCGGCGGCACCTCGCACTTGATTCTGCCCGCCATCACGCTCGGCGCGGCTCTCGCGGCAATACTCACGCGCATGGTTCGCACCTCGGTGTTGGAGCAGCTTTCGAGCGACTACGTTCGCACGGCGCGTGCGAAGGGGCTTACGGAGCGAGCTGTTCTGCTGCGTCACGCGTTTCGCAACGCGCTGATTCCGATTCTGACGATTCTTGGCTTGCAATTCGGCACGCTGCTGGCCGGCACGATTGTCACGGAGACGATTTTTTCGTGGCCAGGCATTGGCCGCCTTGCCGTGCAGGCGATCGAAGCGCGCGATTATCCGCTGCTGCAAGGATGCATTCTGGTGATCGCGGTTTCCTATGTGCTGGTCAACCTGCTGACGGATCTGGTTTACGCGTTCGCTGATCCAAGGGTGCGGCTGCAATGAAGGCGCTGCGCGAATTTCTCAGGTACAGCTTGCCGGGCTCGGTCGGTTTTGCTCTGTGCGTGCTGTTGATCGTGCTCGCCGTGGGCGCGCCGTGGCTCGCGCCGTACAATCCCAACGCGCAAAATCTTCCCGCGCGGCTGGCACCGCCCAGCGCATCGCATTGGATGGGAACGGACGAGCTTGGGCGCGACGTGCTGTCGCGCGTGATTTATGGGGCGCGCGTGTCGATGTCCGTGAGCGTGTCGGTGGTGTTCGGCGCGGGAATCATCGGGCTGCTGCTTGGTTCGCTAGCGGGATACTTCGGCGGGTGGTTCGATGGCGTCGTGAACATTGTGCTGATCAATGCATTTCTGTCGTTTCCGGGGATTTTGCTGGCGATTGCCTTTGCGGCGTTTCTGGGGCCGGGGCTTGGAAACGTGATCATCGCGCTTACCATCACAGGATGGGCGGGCTACGCGCGTTTGGCGCGCGCGCAAGTCTTGCAGGCGAA